>NZ_JBYSZY010000009.1:0-151620 GCF_058787635.1 Variovorax sp. FW305-3-2-15-B-LB1
GACACCGACACCCCCCACATCTCCCCCGCCCGTGCTGCACATGGTCTGCGGCAAGATCGGCGCCGGAAAGTCCACGCTGACCCGGCGCCTGGCGCAGGCGCCCGCCACCGTGTGCATCAGCGAGGACACCTGGCTCGCCGCGCTCTACCCCGGTGAAATCCACGCACTGCCCGACTACGTGCGCGCCGCCGGCCGGCTCAAGCAGGCGATGGGCGAACACGTCTGCGCGCTGCTGCGCGCCGGCGTGTCGGTGGTACTCGACTTTCCGGCCAACACGGTGAGCAACAGGGCTTGGGCGCGCGGCCTCTTCGAGCAGGCCGGCGCGGCGCACCAGCTGCACTTTCTCGACGTGCCGGACGAGGTCTGCAAGGCGCGGCTGCGGGCGCGCAACGCGGCGGGCGAGCACCCGTTCGAAACCTCCGACGCGCAGTTCGACCTGATCACCCGCCACTTCGTGCCGCCCACGGCCGAGGAAGGCTTCCACGTGATCCGGCACGCCTGACAACGGTGCCGGTAAGCTGCGCGCCGATGCACATCGAACCCGCCCTTTCCACCGAAGCGCCCGCCGTCGCGGCCGTGTTGACCGAAGCCGCGCAATGGCTCGCCGAGGGAGGACGCCCGCTCTGGAGCGCCGCCGACACCGGCCTCGAACGCATCCAGCGCGACACCGACGCCGGCCGCTACGTGGTGGCCAAGGAGAACGGCGACTGGGCCGGCGTGATGCGCCTCGATCTGGAAGACCCGTCGTTCTGGCCCGAGATCGCGCCCGACAGCGCGCTGTTCGTGCACAAGCTGGCCGTGCGCCGCGCCTGGGCGGGCCGGGGCGTGTCGCGCGCGCTGCTGGGCCATGCGCGCGACCACGCCCGCGCGCTCGGGCGCCCCTGGCTGCGGCTGGACTGCGTGGCCGACCGCGCCGCGCTGCGCACGCTGTACGAAGGCTTCGGCTTCGCACTGCACAGCTGCATCGACCTGCGCGGCGGGACGTTTGCGCGCTACGAACTGCGCGTGAACGGCTGACCGTCCGACACGCCGACGCGCCCCTTCGGCGCTGGCGGGAACATCGTCGCCTGTGGCAAGCTCGCAAGCTCCATGACCGACCGAATCCCGCCCTCTCATTTCCGCCGTCGGGTGCTGCGCGCGCTGCTGGGCGCCGCCGCCCTGCCCGCGCCGTTCGCGGCGCTGGCCGGCTTCAACTTCTTCACGAACGAATACACCGCCACGCGCGAGGAGCTGCAGTCGCAGATCGCCAAGCGCTTTCCGGTGGCCGAGCGCTATGCCGAGATCTTCATGGTCGGGCTGCGCGACCCGCAGCTGGGCCTGGACGGGCGCGCCAACCGCGCCGCCATCACGGCCACGCTGACCATCGCCAGCCCACTGCTGGCGGCCTCGCCGGTGCAGGGCGTGGTGTCGGTGAGCAGCGCGCTGCGCTACGACGCGGCGGCACGCGCGCTGCGGCTCGATCAGCCCAAGGCCGAGCGCCTCGAGCTGCAGGGCGTGGAGGGCCGCGACGCCGAGCGCCTGCAGAAGGTCGGCGCGGTGGTCGCGCAGGAACTGCTGCAGGGCCAGATCCTGCGCAGCTTCACGGCCGACGAACTCACGGTCGGTCGCAAGACCTACGAGGTCGGCGACATCACGGTGCAAGACAACGGCATCAAAGTGCAACTCAAATGAAACAACGCACCGCCTTCCTCCTGATCGCCGCCGCCCTCCTCGGCGCCGGCTGCGCCGCCATCGCCCCGAAGGCGAAGCAGCACTTCGACCTGCAGGCCCACCGCGGCGGACGCGGCCTGGCGCCCGAGAACACGCTGGCCGCGTTCTCCAACGCAATGAATCTGGGCGTGACCACGCTCGAACTCGACATCGGGCTCACGGCCGACGGCGTGGTGGTGGTGTCGCACGACACGGCACTCAACGCCGACCACACGCGCGACGCCCGCGGCGCCTGGCTCACGGCCAAGCCCGCCCCTTCCGTGCGCTCGCTCACGCTGGCGCAGCTGCAGACCTACGACGTGGGCCGTCTCAACCCCGAGAGCAACTACGGCAAGCAGTTCGCGCTGCAGCAGCCGCGCGACGGCGAGCGCATTCCCACGCTGGCCGCGCTGTTCGCGCAGGTGCAGGCGCGCGGTGCCGATGCCGCGCGGGTGCACTTCAACATCGAGACCAAGATCGACCCGACCAAGCCCGACGAGACGGCCGCGCCCGAGCCCATGGTGCGCGCGCTGCTGGCCGAGATCGACAAGGCGAAGGTGGGCGAGCGCGTGACCATCCAGAGCTTCGACTGGCGCACGCTCGCGCTGGTCGGTCAGCTCGCGCCGCAGCTGTCGCGCGCCTACCTCACCACGCCCCGCACGCTGAAAGACAGCCGCTGGACCGCCGGCCTGGCCGCCGCGAACTTCGCCTCGGTGCCGCAGTTGGTGAAGGCCGCGGCCGGTGCATCGGCCGGGCCGGTGATCTGGTCGCCGGCGCACGCCGACCTGGGCGCCCCCGCGATCCGCGAAGCGCAGAAGCTCGGCATGAAGGTCGTCCCCTGGACCGTGAACCAGCGCGCCGACATGGTGCGGCTCATGGACGCGGGCGCCGATGGCCTGATCACCGACTACCCCGACGTGTTGCGCGACCTGATGCGCGAACGCGGGCTGGCACTGCCACCACCAGCGAAGGCCACCTCATGAGCACCGTGACGCAACTCGACACCATCGCCTCGGGCATCGCCGCGCTGCAAGGCGGCAGCGGCTCCGTCACCACGCTCTCCACGGCCGCGCGCGCCAGCACCGAACTGCTCGGCGCCCTGCCGCCGCGCTACGGCGAGGTGCTGCTGAACCTGCTGGACCGCCTCGAATCGAGCGCGCTCTTCAGCGAGGAAAGCTGCTCGTTCAGCCAGAAAGACCTGCTCGACAACCTGCAGGTGTGGGTCGACAAGGCCCGCGGCCAACTGGTGTCTTGAGGCGCTGACGCCCCGCCCCGGTTTATCATCGCGCCCAACCATGCGCACCCTGCTGCTCGCCCTCATGATCGCCCTGCTGCCCATCCGCGGCTGGCTCGGCGACGCCATGGCGGTCGAGATGGTGCGGCATTCGCTGCCCGCCACCGAGGCGGTGGTGGCCGCGGCCACCGGCATCGCCGAATCGCACTGCCATGACGCCACCATGGAGGCCGACACCGGCCACGACATGGCGGCCATGCACGGCAGCAGCGGCGATTCGCAGCAGTCCCACGGCACCGACCACGCGAACTGCGGCACCTGTGTCGCCTGCCAGGTCTGCCACACGGTGGCGCTCGGCGGCATGCCGCTGGTCGACACCCCGCATGCGGCGCCCCAGGCGCCGCCGGCCGCACACGCGGCCCGCTTTGCCAGCGCCGAGCCCGTCCTGGGCTTCAAGCCGCCCATTTCCTGATCTTCCTGCCCGTAGTCCGTCCGCAGTGAGCCTTTGCCGGCTCGCAGCGTTCGCCGTATTGCCCATGGAGATCGCTCGTGAATTCCCTTGCTCGCCGGCCGTATGCCGGCATCCCCCGCTATCGAACAGATAGCCCGCCCCTCGGGCGAAAAAGTCGCTTTTCATTCCTCAGAACCGCCACCGCGCTGACCGCTGCGCTGGTGCTCGCCGGCTGCGCCAGCCTGTCGCCCGACGGCGGCGCCGGCGACGTGCAGGCGCTGGTCGACGGCAACCCGCTCATGGCGGGCGCCACGGCCCAGCGCAAGCCGGACGACGCCTCGCAGCAAAGCGTCGACGCGCTGCTGGCCAAGCCGCTGGACGCCGAAGCCGCCGTGCGCATCGCGCTCGTCAACAGCCCGCGCGTGCAGGAGGCCTTTGCCACGCTCCAACTGAGCGACGCCGACCGCGTGCAGGCCGCGAGCCTGCCGAACCCGGTGCTGTCCTTCAGTCGGCTGGCGCAGGGCAGCGAGCGCGAGTTCGAGCGCATGCTGACTTTCAACGTGGTGGGCCTGCTCACGCTGCCGTGGCAGGCGCGCTGGGCCGGCCAGCGGCACGAGGCCGCCAAGCTGCAGGCGGCGCAAAGCGTGCTGCTGCTGGCCGCCGACACCCGCCGCGCCTGGGTGCGCGCGGTGGCCGCGCAGCAGAGCGTGAGCTACCTGCGCGACGCGAAGGACGCCACCGAGGCGGGCGCCGAACTGGCGCACCGCATGGCCCAGGTCGGCAACTGGAGCGCGCTGCAGCGCACGCGCGAACAGCTGCTGCTGGCCGATGCGTCCGCACAGCTCGCACGCGCCGAACAGGCGGCCGTCGCCAGCCGCGAACAGCTCACGCGCCTGCTGGGCCTGAGCGGCGCGCGCACCGGCTACACCCTGCCCGATCGCCTGCCGCCGCTGCCGAAGGCCGCGCCCGAACTCGGCGACGTGCAGGCCCTGGCGCTGCGCGACCGGCTCGACGTGCGCTCGGCGCAGGCGCAGAACACGGCCGTGGCCGGCTCGCTCGGCCTCACGCACGCCACCCGCATGATCAATGCGATGGAACTGGGCGTGGTGCGCAACACCACCTTCGAGAACGACGCCGATCGCTCGAAATCGACCACGCGCGGCTTCGAGCTCGAGCTGCCGATTCCGATCTTCGACTGGGGCCAGGCCCGCAGCGGCCGCGCCGAGGCGCAGTACCTGCAGTCGGCCGCGCGCGTGCGCGACGTGGGCGTGCTCGCGGCCAGCGAGGCGCGCGAAGCCTGGCAGGGCTGGAACACCGCCTACGCCCTGGCGCGCCGCTACCGCGACGAGGTGCTGCCGCTGCGCAAGCAGGTCAACGAGGAGATGGTGCTGCGCTACAACGGCATGCTCGCCAGCGTGTGGGAGCTGCTCGGCGAAACGCGCGCGAGCATGCTCGCCGTGAACGCCGGCATGGAAGCCCAGCGCGACTTCTGGCTGGCCGACACCGACCTTCAACTGGTGCTCACGGGCAGCTCGCCCGGCGGCATGACGGCCCTGCAGACCGCGGCCACCAACGAACCTGCGGCGGGAGGCCACTGACATGAACCGTCGCAACTTCTTTGCGGGCGCCGCCACGGCCGTGGCCGCCACCACCGTGAGCCGCGTGAGCATGGCCGCGCTGCCCGAGCCGGTGACACAGGCATCGACCGCCACCGCGCCGCCGCTCGTGCCGCCCAACGGCCGGCCCTACAACCCCGTCGTCACGCTCAACGGCTGGACGCTGCCGTGGCGCATGAACGCCGGCGTCAAGGAGTTCCACCTCGTCGCCGAACCCGTCGTGCGCGAGATGGCGCCGGGCTTCAAGGTCAACATGTGGGGCTACAACGGCCAGTCGCCCGGCCCGACCATCGAGGTGGTCGAGGGCGACCGCGTGCGCATCTTCGTGACCAACAAGCTGCCCGAGCACACCACCGTGCACTGGCACGGCCAGCGCCTGCCCAACGGCATGGACGGCGTGGGCGGCATCACGCAGCCGCACATTCCGCCGGGCAAGACCTTCGTCTACGAGTTCACGGCGCGCCGCCCCGGCACCTTCATGTACCACCCGCATGCCGACGAGATGGTGCAGATGGCGATGGGGATGATGGGCTTCTGGGTCACGCACCCGAAGGCGGAGCATCCGCTGATCGAGAAGGTCGACCGCGACTTCTGCTTCCTGCTCGGCAGCTTCGACGTGGAGCCCGGCAGCGCCACGCCCAAGGTCAACACCATGACCGACTTCAACATCTGGAGCTTCAACAGCCGCGTTTTCCCGGCCATCGACACGCTCAACGTGCGCCGTGGCGACCGCGTGCGCATCCGCGCGGGCAACCTCACGATGACCAACCACCCGATCCACATCCACGGCCACGAGTTCGAGGTGACCGGCACCGACGGCGGCCCCGTGCCGCGCACCGCGCGCTGGCCCGAGGTGTCGGTCGACGTGGCAGTGGGCCAGATGCGGCAGATGGAGTTCATTGCCGACGAGGAAGGCGACTGGGCGCTGCACTGCCACAAGGCGCACCACACGATGGGCCCGATGGGCCACGACGTGCCGACCATGATCGGCGTGGACCACAAGGGCGTGGCCGAAAAAATCAAGAAGCTCGTGCCCGACTACATGGTGATGGGCGACAAGGGCATGGCCGACATGGGCGAGATGGAAATGCCCATTCCCGAGAACACCGTGCCCATGATGACCGGCACCGGCCCCTTCGGCTCGGCCGAGATGGGCGGCATGTTCACGCTGCTGAAGGTGCGGCGCGACCAGAAGCCGGGCGACTACCGCGACCCGGGCTGGTTCAAGCACCCGGCCGGCACGGTCGCGCGCGAGGTGTCGGCCAGCGGTGCGCCCGTGGCGCCGCGCAAGACGGGTGCCGCGCCCGCCAGCCCCGGCAGCGGCAGCGGCAGCGGCAGCGGCAGCGCCACCGTGCGCAAGCCCTCGGGCCATGGGGCCCACAACCACTGATCGCATCGATCCAACTTTTTTGAGATTCCATTCATGAACACCCGTTTCTCCCCCCTCGTCGCCGGCATCGCACTCGCAGCCGTCACCACGCTCGCCACGGCCCACGAAAGCCACGCACCCAAAACTGGCACCGCCGCCGCCTCGCTCGCACCCGAGCAGAAAGCCTGGGGCATCGCCGGCAAGGCCAGCGCCGTGAAGCGCACCATCGACATCGCGATGGCCGACGACATGACCTTCACGCCCTCGGTCCTCGAAGTGCGCGAAGGCGACACCATCCGCCTGCGGCTGAAGAACCGCGGCAAGGACCTGCACGAGCTCGTGCTTGGCACCACCGCCGTCATCGAGGACCATGCCGCCATGATGAAGAAGCACCCCGGCATGGAGCACGACGAGCCCTGGATGGCGCACGTGCAGCCGGGCAAGACCGGCGAACTGATCTGGACCTTCAACCGCGCCGGCGACTTCGACTTCGCCTGCCTCGTGAAGGACCACTACGAACTCGGCATGGCCGGCCGCGTGCGCGTGCGGGCCGCTGCCGCGCCCGCACGATGACCCACTGAAAGGAACCCCACCATGCAACGACGAACCCTCCTGAAACTCGCCGCCGCCACCGCGTCCCTGCCGCTCGCCGCGCAGGCCGCCGCGCCGATGGTCGAGATCTGGAAAGACCCGAACTGCGGCTGCTGCCAGGACTGGGTCAAGCACCTCAACAAGAACGGCTTTGCCACGCGCGTGCACGACGAGGGCAACGGCCCCGCGCGCGAGCGGCTCGGCATTCCGGCGAAGCTGGGTTCGTGCCACACCGGCCGCGTCGGCGGCTACGCCATCGAAGGCCACGTGCCGGCGCGCGAGATGCAGCGCCTGCTGAAGGAAAAACCCAAGGCCGTCGGCCTGGCCGTGCCCGGCATGCCCATCGGCTCGCCCGGCATGGACGGCCCCGCCTACGGCGACCAGCGCGACGCCTACGACGTGCTGCTGGTGCTGGCCGACGGCAGCACGCGCGTCTTCCAGAGCTACCGCTGACCCCCCTCTTACCCTTCATCCCATCCAAACAAGGAAGGAACCCCGACCATGAAAAAAGTCCTCACTGCCCTCTCCACCCTCGTGCTCGCCGCCGCAGCGTTCGCGCAGGCCGCACTGCCCCAGGTCGACGGCGAAGTCCGCAAGGTCGACACCGACGCCAAGAAGATCACCCTGCGCCACGGCGACATCCCGAACCTCGAGATGACCGGCATGACCATGGTGTTCCGCGTGAGCGACCCGGCGCTGCTCGCCAAGGTGAAGGCCGGCGACAAGGTGAAGTTCACCGTCGACAAGGTCGACGGCGCACTCACCGTGCTGTCGATCACGCCGGCGAACTGAACCTCAGGACCTGAAGCGCCCCGGATCGAAGGGCGCCAGCGGTATCTCCGGCGCAACGCCCGCCAGCAGTTGCGCTGCCAGCCGCCCGGTTCGCGCCGAGCCGCACAGGCCGACGTGGCCATGCCCGAAGGCCAGCACGATGTCGCCGCTGGCCGCCGACGGGCCGATGCACGGCAGTCCGTCGGGCAGGCTCGGCCGGTGTCCGAGCCAGTGCGCCACCGAAGGCGCACCGGGCGCGGGCGGTGCCAGCGACGGAAACATCGATTGCAGATGCGCGTGCAGGATCTCGGCGCGGCGCCAGTCGGGCGCCGCTTCGAGGCCCGCGATCTCCACCTGCCCGGCCGCGCGCAGGCCGCCGTCCATCCAGTGCGCGATGAGTTTGCCGTCGGCCACCATGGTCGGCGTGCGCGGGCCGGCCGTGGCGCCTTCGATCACCACGTGGTAGCCGCGCTCGGACTCCAGCGGCACCGCCGAGCCTGCCGCCGCGGCCAGCGGGCCCGAGCGCGCGCCGGCGCAGATGGCAGCACCATCGCAGGCGATCTCCCCAGCCTCGGTGCGCACGGCGCGCAGCCGGCCGCCCTCGATGCGAAAGCCGGTGGCCCGCGCGGCGACGCGTTCGGCGCCCGCGTCGAGCGCATGTTGGGCGAGGGCCGCCACGTAGGCGCCCGGATTGCGGCAGTGGCCGGCTTCGGGCACGAAGATGCCGAGCGTGTAGCGCGCGGCCAGATCGGGCTCGCGGCGGCGCAGTTCGTCCGCCGGCCATTCTTCCCACTGGACACCGGCGCGCCGGCGCACGCGCCAGCCCAGCGCGTCGCCGTCGAACTCGGCGCGTGAACGGTAGGCATGCAGCAGCCCGCGCCGCTCGATGAACTGCGGCACGCCGGCCTCGGCGGCCAGTTGCGCATGCAGCGCGGGCGCATCGGCCAGCAGCGTGCGCAATGCGTCGGCGGTGCGCTGCACGCGCGCCTCGGTCCAGCCCGAGGCCAGGTAGCGCAACAGCCACGGCAGCGCGCGCGGCAGGTGGCGCCAGCGCAACGCCAGCGGCCCGAGCGGGTCGGCCAGCCAGCCCGGCACCTTGCGCCAGGCCCCCGGCAGCGCGGGCGGCACCACGGAGTGCGATGACAGCCAGCCGGCGTTGCCGTAGCTCGTGGCCTGCGGGCCACCCGGCTCGCCGGGCTCCACCAGCGTCACGCGCAGGCCCGCGCGCAGGGCCTCGATGGCGGTGGCGCAGCCCACCGCGCCCGCGCCGATCACCACCACGTGGCGGCTGCCGCCCTCGGGGGAGAAACTTCTTGCAACTGTCATTGTGGGGATCGTAAAGGTCGCGGTCCCATAATCGGCCGCCATGTCCGCTGCGTCTTCTTCCCCCTCTTCTCGCGCCGGTGCCATCACCGACGTCGCCGGCATCGAAGTCGGCCATTTCTCCGACACCCGCCGCCCCACCGGCTGCACCGTGATCATTGCGCGCGACGGCGCCGTGGCCGGTGTCGATGTGCGCGGCGCCGCGCCCGGCACGCGTGAGACCGACCTGCTCTCGCCCGGCAACCTCGTGCAGGAAGTGCACGCCGTCATGCTCGCGGGCGGCAGCGCCTGGGGCCTGGCCGCCGCCGAGGGCGCGATGCGCTGGCTCGAAGAACGCGGCGTCGGCATGGACGTGCGCTTCGGCACCCTGCCCATCGTGCCGGCCGCCGTGCTGTTCGACCTGCCGATGGGCGACGCGCGCATCCGCCCCGATGCGGCCGCGGGCTACGCCGCCTGCGAAGCCGCCTCGACCGACGCGCCCGCCGAAGGCAACGTGGGCGCGGGCACCGGCGCACTGGTGGGCAAGCTCTTCGGCGTGCACCGCGCGATGAAGGGCGGCATCGGCACCGCCTCGGTCACCGTGGGCGGCGTCACGGTCGGCGCACTCATCGCAGTCAATTCGCTGGGCGACGTGATCGACCCCGACACCGCCCTGCCCGTGGCCGGCGCGCGCACCGAGGACGGCGCCGCCCTGCTCGACACGCGCCGCGCGCTGCTGCGCGGTGAGCTGCCCAAGCCGCTGCTGGCGGGCACCAACACCACCATCGGCGTGATCGCCACCGATGCGGTGCTGACCAAGGTGCAGGCCAACCGGCTGGCCATGGTGGCGCACGACGGCCTGGCGCGCGCCATCAACCCGGTGCACACCATGAGCGACGGCGACACGCTGTTCGCACTGGCCACCGGCCGCGTGCCGCTGGAAGGCGATGCGCCCGGCATGACCGTGCTGAGCACCATGGCCGCCGAAGCCACCGCGATCGCCACCGTGCGCGCCGTGCGCGCCGCGCGCGCGGTGACCGTGGGCGAGCTGCACATTCCCTGCGCCGCCGACCTGGCCGCACCGCGCGGCTGACCCGCGCACCGCACGACGAGGCACCCCATGGCGTTTCCCCGCACCCTGAAGCTGATCCTGCTGTCGATCCGCGACCTGATCGCCTCGGCCGGCCCGATCGTGTTCATCGTCATCGGCCTGCTGATTGCGGCCTACTGGTGGCTGCAGCCGCAGCCGCCCAAGCACGTGACGCTGGCCACCGGCCCCACGGGCAGCGCCTATGCGCAGTTCGGCAAGCGCTACGCCGACGCCCTGAAGCACAGCGGCATCACCGTCGAGCTCAAGGCCACCTCAGGCTCGACCGAGAACCTGCAACTGCTGCGCACCGGCGGCGCCGACGTGGCCTTCGTGCGCGGCGGCAGCGCCGACCCGGTGGCCGACGAAGAGGCCGGCCTGCGCTCGCTGGGCGCGCTGTTCTTCGAGCCCATCTGGCTCTTCTACCGCACCGACACCGCGCAGAAGATCGATCGCAAGACCGGCACGCTGACCTCGCTCACGCAGCTGCGCGGCCTGCGCGTGAACGTCGACCTGCCGGGCAGCGGGCTGCCCGAGATCATGGAGCGGCTGCTCAAGGCCAACCGGCTCGGGCCCGACGACCTGCTGCTGTCGAACCTCGAGCAGGCCGCCGCGGCCGAGGCGCTGCAGGCCGGGCTGCTCGATGCCATCGTGCTGTTCTCGGCGCCGCAGTCGCCGCAGGTGCAGCGCCTGCTGCGCGCGAGCGACATCCAGCTCATGGACTTCGGCCAGGCCGAGGCCTACACACGGCGCTTTCCGTTCCTGTCGGCCGTGTCACTGCCGCGCGGCGTGGTCGACCTGTCGAAGGACCTGCCGCTGCACGACGTGTCGCTGCTCGCCGCCACCACCTCGCTGCTGTCGCGCGACGAGACCCACCCGGCCCTGCGCCAGCTGTTCGCGCAGGCCGCGCAGACCGTGCACAGCGACGCCGGCTGGTTCAACCGCGCGCGCGACTTCCCCAACACCCGCACCAGCGAACTGCCCGTGAGCCCCGAGGGCGACCGCGCGATCAACGGCACGCCGCCCTTCTGGCAGCGCTACCTGCCGTTCTGGGCCAGCAACCTGGTCGAGCGCATGTGGCTGGTGCTGGGCGGCGTGCTGGTGCTGATGCTGCCGCTGAGCCGCGTGATCCCGCCGCTGTACCAGTTCCGCGTGCGCCGGCGCGTGTTCCGCTGGTACGCGCGGCTGCGCGACATCGAGGCCAAGGTGGACGGGCGCCAGAGTCAGGCCGAGCGCGACAAGCTGCTGGAAGAACTCGACGACCTCGACCGCGTGGTCAACAAGGTGGCCGTGCCGCTGTCGTACGCCGACGAGCTCTATGCCCTGCGCAACAACATCTACGCGGTGCGCAAGCGGGCACTCGCGGGCTCGGCCAGCCCAGCGACGGCCGCGCCGGTCCGCGCGGCCACCTGACAAGAAGGCCCGGGCGCGCGCTTGCTGTCCACGCTGATCGATTTCGCCGACCCGCGCACCGACGGGGCGACCCGGCTGCGCGCCGCCTTCGGCGCGCCCGTGCGCGTGCTCGTCGCCCATGCGCCGCACGAGGTGCGCCCTGTGCTGGAGGCCGTCGAGGCGCTGGCCCGCGAAGGCCGCTGGTGCGTCGGCCACCTGCGCTACGAGGCCGCCGCGGCGTTCGACCCGGCGTTCGAGGTGCATGCACCCGACGGGCCGCTGGCCTGGTTCGGCGTGCATGACGAGGCATTGCCATGGCCCGACGCGCCGGTACCCGCCGTGGCGCCCGTCGCGTGGACGGCCGACCTGTCGCGCGAAGCCTTCGACCGCCACATGCTGGCGATCCACCGCGCCATCGCCGACGGCGTGCTGTACCAGCTCAACTACACGGCGCCGCTGCACGCCACTTTCGACGGCGACGCGCAGGCCTGGTTCCATGCGCTGCGGCAGGCGCAACCCAACGGCTACGGCGCCTTCATCGACACCGGCGACGAGCAGGTGCTGTCGGTGTCGCCCGAGCTGTTCTTCGACCGCGACGGCGACCGCATCCTCGTGCGCCCCATGAAGGGCACCGCCCCGCGCGGCGCCACGCCCGCCGAAGACGCGGCCCACGCGCTGCGGCTGCGCACCGTGCCCAAGGAGCGCGCCGAGAACGTGATGATCGTGGACCTGATCCGCAACGACCTCTCGCGCGTGGCCCAGCCCTTCTCGGTGCGCGTGCCGCGCCTTTTCCACACCGAGGCGCTGCCCACCGTGTGGCAGATGACCTCCGACGTGGAAGCCCGGCTGCGCGAAGGCACGACGCTGGCCGACCTGTTCGCGGCGCTGTTCCCCTGCGGTTCCATCACCGGCGCGCCGAAGGTGAGCGCCATGCGCATGATCCGCGCGCTGGAGCCTGACGCGCGCGGCGTGTACTGCGGTGCCGTGGGCGTGGTGCGGCCCGGCGGGCACGCGACCTTCAACGTGCCGATCCGCACCGTCACGCTGCGCGACGGCGCCGCGCGCTGCGGCATCGGCAGCGGCATCACGGCCGATGCGCAGGCGGATGCGGAGTGGGACGAGTGGCGGCACAAGCGTGCCTTTCTCGGCGCGGCGGTATCTTCGCAACCATGACGTCCTTCGAACTGCTCGAAACCCTGGCGCTGGCCGATGGCGCACTGCGCGATGCGCCCGCGCACCTGGCGCGCATGCATCGTGCAGCTGCGCACTTCGGCTATCCGTGGCACGAAGCGCAAGTGACGGCCTGCCTGGACCAGCTGCGCGCAGCGCATGCCGCAGGCACATGGCGCGTGCGCCTGCTGCTCGACGCGCAAGGGCAACCGCGCGCCGAAGCCTTCGCCACGGACGCCCCGCCACCGCGCGTGCGCCTGCAGCTGGCCCCACGCGCTTTCGACGAGGCCGACAGCGAGTTCTCGCGCTTCAAGACCACGCGCCGTGCGCACTACGAGGCCTTTGCGCCGACCGCGCCCGGCGTGTTCGACACCCTGCTGTGGAACCGCGACGGCGAGATCACCGAATGCACGCGCGGCAACATCGCGCTGCGGCTCGACGGCCGCTGGGTCACGCCGCCGCTGCATTGCGGCCTGCTCGACGGCATCGGCCGGGCCCGCCGCATCCGCGAGGGACAGCTTGCCGAAGCCGTCGTGCGGGTGGACGATCTGCCCCGCGTCGAAGCGCTCGCCTTCGTCAACAGCCTGCGCGGCTGGCTCGACGCCGACCTCGTCGGCCACGACGCCCCCTGAACGACAAAGCGCGCGGCCCCTTGCGGAACCGCGCGCTCTGGTCGTCGAAGCGGCCGAAGCCGCCTGCGTCCTGTCTTACTTGAGTGCCTTGTAGCGCATGCGCTTCGGCTTGGCGCCTTCTTCGCCCAGGCGCTTCTTCTTGTCGGCTTCGTACTCCTGGTAGTTGCCGTCGAAGAAGGTCCACTGGCTGTCGCCTTCGGCCGCGAGGATGTGCGTGGCGATGCGGTCGAGGAACCAGCGGTCGTGGCTGATGACCATCACGGTGCCGGCGAACTCGAGCAGCGCGTCTTCCAGGGCGCGCAGGGTTTCCACGTCCAGGTCGTTCGACGGTTCGTCCAGCAGCAGCACGTTGCCGCCCGCGATCAGCGTCTTGGCCAGGTGCAGGCGGCCGCGCTCACCGCCCGACAGCGTGCCGACCTTCTTCTGCTGGTCGGCGCCGTTGAAGTTGAAGCGGCCCGCGTACGCGCGGCTGGCCATCTGGAACTTGCCGACGTTGATGATGTCCAGGCCGTTCGAGATGTCTTCCCACACGGTCTTGTCGGACGCCAGTTCGTCGCGGTGCTGGTCGACGAAGGCCATCTTCACGGTCTGGCCGATGACGACCTCGCCCGTGTCCGGCTTTTCCTTGCCCGCGAGCAGCTTGAACAGCGTCGACTTGCCGGCGCCGTTCGGGCCGATGATGCCGACGATCGCGCCCGGCGGCACGGTGAAGCTCAGGTTGTCGATCAGCATGCGGTCGCCGAAGGACTTGCTGACGCCGTGGAACTCGAACACCTGCTGGCCCAGTCGCTCCGCCACAGGAATGAAGATTTCCTGCGTTTCGTTGCGCTTCTGGTATTCCATGTCGCTCAGCTCTTCGAAGCGGGCCAGGCGCGATTTGCTCTTGGCCTGGCGTGCCTTCGGGTTCTGGCGCGACCACTCGAGTTCCTTCTTCAGGGCCTTGGCGTGGGCTTCTTCGCTCTTTTGCTCCTGCGCCAGGCGTTCACCCTTCTGCTCGAGCCAGGTGCTGTAGTTGCCCTTCCAGGGAATGCCGCGACCGCGGTCCATTTCCAGGATCCACTCGGCGGCGTTGTCCAGGAAGTAGCGATCGTGGGTGATAGCCACCACGGTGCCCGTGAAACGCTGCAGGAACACTTCGAGCCACTCGACCGATTCGGCGTCCAGGTGGTTGGTCGGTTCGTCGAGCAGCAGCATGTCGGGCTTGGACAGCAGCAGGCGGCACAGCGCCACGCGGCGCTTTTCACCACCCGACAGCAGGCCGATCTTGGCGTCCCACGGCGGCAGGCGCAGCGCGTCGGCGGCAATTTCGAGCTGGTGCTCGGAATCGGTGCCGGCGGTGGCGATGATGGCTTCGAGCTGGGCCTGTTCGGCCGCCAGCGCGTCGAAGTCGGCGTCTTCGGCACCGTAGGCGATGTACACCTCTTCGAGGCGGGCCTTGGCCGCGAACACCGCGCCCATGGACTCCTCGACCGATTCACGCACCGTGTGCTCGGCGTTGAGCTTGGGTTCCTGCTCCAGATAGCCGATCGTCATCCCCGGCATGGGCAGGGCCTCGCCCTCGAATTCCTTGTCCACACCCGCCATGATCTTGAGCAGCGTGGACTTGCCCGAGCCGTTCAGGCCGAGCACGCCGATCTTGGCGCCGGGGAAGAAAGAGAGCGAAATGTCCTTCAAGAGCTGCCGCTTGGGCGGCACGGTCTTGCTGACGCGGTTCATCGAATAGACGTATTGAGCCATCTGTGAATGATTACCTTGGGTAGCTTGGGATTTGCGTAAAAGCACGGTCGTCCGGACAGTGATCCGGGCGCGGCGAACCCATGATTATCGACTCATGCGACAATAGTCCTCGTTGCCGGGTCCAGTTGCCCGCAAACCGGCTCTCTGCCGGGGACGAAGAAAACCCCAAATCACCGCGGGTCTTCCGGCTCCCACCCCTGACCTTCATCTGCCTTGACTGGCTCGGCGTCACCCCAAAACGACGCCTGGCGGGCCGATGCCACTGCGCCGTGTATGGCGCTTGTTGTTTCCACAATGAATTTTGACGAACTGAAGCTGGCTCCCGCCATCTTGAAGGCTGTGCACGAGCACGGCTACGACACCCCCACCCCCATCCAGGCGCAAGCCATTCCCGTGGTCCTCGACGGCCACGACCTGCTGGGCGGCGCCCAGACCGGCACCGGCAAGACCGCGGCCTTCACCCTGCCGATGCTGCACAAGCTCACCATGAGCCGCAGCGCCACCAACAAGTTCGGCGGCATCGGCATCCGTGCCCTCGTGCTGACTCCCACGCGCGAACTCGCGGCCCAGGTCGAAGAGTCGGTGCGTACGTACGGCAAGTACCTGCAGCTCGACTCCACCGTGATCTTCGGCGGCGTGGGCATGAACCCGCAGATCAGCAAGCTCAAGAAGGGCGTCGACATCCTCGTGGCCACCCCCGGCCGCCTGCTCGACCTGCAACAGCAGGGCATGCTCGACCTCAGCCAGGTCCAGATGCTGATCCTGGACGAAGCCGACCGCATGCTGGACATGGGCTTCATCCACGACGTGAAGAAGATCCTGGCCCTGGTGCCCAAGGAAAAGCAGAGCCTGCTGTTCTCGGCCACCTTCAGCGACGAGATCCGCGACCTCGCCGGCTCGCTGCTCAAGAACCCGCAGAGCATCCAGGTCACGCCGCGCAACACCACGGTGCAGCGCATCACGCAGGTGATCCACCCCGTGGGCCGCGGCAAGAAGAAGGCGCTGCTCGCGCACATCATCAACGAGAACAAGTGGAGCCAGGTGCTCGTGTTCACGCGTACCAAGTTCGGCGCCAACAGCGTGGCCGAATTCCTCACCAAGAACGGCATCGAGGCGATGGCGCTGCACGGCAACAAGAGCCAGAGCGCCCGCACGCAGGCGCTGGCCGGCTTCAAGAGCGGCGACATCCGCGCCCTGGTGGCCACCGACATCGCCGCGCGCGGCATCGACATCGACGAGCTGCCGCACGTCGTGAACTACGAGATCCCGAACGTCAGCGAAGACTACGTGCACCGCATCGGCCGCACCGGCCGCGCCGGTTCGAGCGGCGAGGCCGTGAGCTTCGTGTGCCTGGACGAAGAAGGCTTCATGCAGGAGATCGAACGCTTCACGAAGCAGACGATCCCGGTGCAGAAGGTCGAGGGCTTCGGTCCTGAAGAAGGCGAACGCGCCGAGCCGATCGCCATGGGTCGCCAGACGATCTGGGGCGGCGCCGGCCGTCCGCCGAGCCGCGAAGTCATGCAGGCAGCCGCCAAGGCCGCCCGCACCGAAATGATGTCGCGCATCCGCGAGAACAAGGCCGGCCAGGGTGGCGGCAACGGCGGTGGCGGCGGCAATGGCGGCGGTCAACGCCGTGGTGGCGGCCAGGGCGGCGGCGGTCAAGGCCGCAATGCCAACGGTGGCGGCCAAGGCCAGGGCCAGGGCCCGCGCGGCCAGGGCGCAGCCCGTCCGGCACAGGGCCGCGGCCCGCAGCAAGGCCAGCCGCGCGCACCGCAGCAGCCGCATCACCACGCACCGCACGAAGAGCGCCAACCGCGCCATCACGGCAACAGCCACAGCCCGACGCAGGCCAACCAGGTCGCGCACCTGCGCGCTGAAGCCGTCGCAGGCGGCGGTGCAGCCGGCCAGCCGGATCCGTTGCGCACGAGCGTCGACCACATGGGTGGTCGCGGTCGCGGCGGTCGCCCGGGCGGCGGCGGTGGTGGTGGCTACGGCGGCAACCGTTCGGGTGGCGGTGGCCGCTCGGGTGGCGGTGGTGGCTACGGCGGTGGCGGTGGTGGCCGCTCCGGCGGCGGCGGTGGCCGTTCGTTCGGTCGCTGAGCGCTGCGGGCAGGAACACCTGCCCCAGAAATGAGCAAGGGCACTTCGGTGCCCTTTTCTTTTGTCGGCGCGTCAGCGCAGGCTGCGCAGCAGCGCGCGCCGATGTGTCATGACGGCGCTCATTGTTCGACCGCTGTGATCTTCTTGATGCCTTCGGAAGGCGGCTTGGCCGCGACCTCTCGAACCTGTACGGCGTAGCCGTAGTCGGTCAGATAGACATAGGTGTCGGTCCGACCGAGCGAGTCGGGCTGCATCCGGCACTCCAGGCGCCTGGCGTCGCCGCTCAGATCGGGATGAAGTTCGGCGGCCGCACTGACGCCGGCGACTTTGCAGACCGTTGTGTAGTCGTAGGTCACTCCGCCGATCATGCTGAACAAGCTCAGTTTCTTCGTCTCGTAGCGCAACTCCGAGCCCACGGCCATGCGTTGCCAGTCGCCCGTCAACGTGAGCTCGGTCATGGCCTGGCTGATCGTGTCGGAGCCGGGAAGAAAGTTGACGAAGCTGCTCAAGTCGACCAGGCCCAGGAATGAAGCGGTCTGCGACCGCGTGCCGTCCGCGGGGCCTGTGCCGGTCTTCGTCCGGGTTCGGAACATGGAAGCTGTCGCATCCGGCGCAATCTGGAGTTCGCTGCGGGTCGGCGTCGTCTTCCCGTCGCGGGTCCAGGTGCCTTCGAGCACGACACGCTTCAGGCGCTTGGGCGCCAGCGGAAGCCCCAGCTGGGAAACGGCCTGAATCACCGCCGGATTCGGCGGTGTCAGGCCTGCGGGATCGGGCAGCGCCTTGGCGCGAGAAGTGAAGGCAGGCAACGCCTGCCCTGCCGAAGCACCGCCACAGGCCGCCTTGAAGAGCGCCTTGTAGTCCGCATTCGTGTCGCCGCCGACCGTGTACGACTTCGCCCTGTCGCCTTCAACCCGACCGTCCGTGACGCGGCCGCGCTCATCGATGTCGAAGCCGCTCACCTGGGCATAGGACTGCGATGGGCACGCGAGCCTGAAGCGCTCGCGCTTCTGGCCAAAGGGTGCCCGGTAAGGCAGGTCGAAGTCCATGCGCGAATAGTCGAACGCGCCCCAGAAGAGCAAGGCACCCTCGGAGGGCTCGATGCTTGCGATGTCGATGAGCGTGAATGTGCCGTCTGCGCCGCGTTGCACCTCGCGCCAATCGGGCGGGGTCGCGCGGCATGCGCGTTCGACCGCCGGCTGCGCTTTCAGAGCCAACGCCTGGCGCTCGTCCAGTTCCTTGCGCACGCCATACCGCCGGCCGGTCACTGGATAGCTGCGGCCCGTGCGCAGGTCGGAGTAGAGCAACCACGCCTGCGGCGCATTGCACGCGACCGTGAAGTTGCGCGTCTCGGGCCCATCTTCCAGGGCAAAGGACACATGGTCCTCGACGCGCAGCAGGCTGTGTTCGACAAGGCTGCCGCCGAAGGACATCGAGGGATGGCTCCTGGATGCGCAGCCCGCAACGAGCAGCGCCGCCACAGCGCAGGTGGTGATATGGATGAGCTTCATGCATTCCGCGCTGGGCGGCTCCCTGGTTTCGTTGTTATTTCTTGCGGCCAGCCTCGCCATCGAATGACATGGACGACATGGCGGGCGCACCTCAGCTTGAAATCCTAACCCGGGACACAATCGCGTTTCCATGCCATACATCCCGCCCAACTACGCCACGCTCTTCGTCGCCACCTGCAACCTGCTCAACCTCGCGAACCCCAACCGCGTGTACTACGAGAACCAGGACGCCTACAACGAGCGCGAATACGAACGCAAGATCGACTGGATCGGCGAGCGCATCCACGCGCTCAATGCCGACGTGCTCGCGGTGCAGGAGGTGTGGGACGAGGCCGCGCTGAAGGCCGCCATCGGGCGCAGCGGGCTGCGCTACGACTTCGTCTCGGTGCCGGGCGCCGAGAACTCGCCGCCGCCCGCGAGCCCGCCGGGCACGCCCGGGCGGCCGGGCGCACAGGGCACGCCGCGCGTCGGCATCGTCACGCGGCTGCAGGTGGACAGCGTGCAGTCCTTCGTCGATTTCCCCTCGGGCTTCGGCGTCGAGGTGCCGGGCATCGGCCCGCACACGCGCTTCGAGCGCCCGCCCCTGCTGGTCACCGTGCGCATGAAGCACGGCCAGCAGGTGCATGTGCTGACGGTGCACCTGAAGTCCAAGCGCCCCAAGTTCCTGCAGGACGCGCAAGGCAACTCCCTCGAAGACCGCGACGACCGCAAGATCGGCGCGATGGCCTCGCTGCGCTCCTTGCTGATGCGCGGCGCCGAGGCCGCGGCCCTGCGCTGCATCGTGATCGACCTGCTGCAGGGCACCAACGTGCCGCTGGTGGTGATGGGCGACTTCAACGACAACCCGCACAGCGTGACCACGCAACTGGTGGCCGCGACCTCCGAAGTGGCCTACGACAAGGCCGCGCGCGACGTGGCGCTGTTCAACGCCTACGAGATGCAAGGCGAGTCGGCGCTGAAGAAGGACGTGGCCTATTCGCACATCCACCAGGGCTTCCCGGATGTGCTCGACCAGATCCTGGTGAGCGAGGAGTTCGTCGCCGCCAGCCGCCACAGCCTGGGCGACGTGCGCCGCGTCGACTACTTCAACGACCACCTGCACGAAGGCCGCGACCGCTCGCGCTCGGACCACGGCTTCGTGCGCGCCCTGCTGCGGCTGCGCACCGACGACAACCGCTGACGAACGGCGCTACGCCGCCTTCGACACCCGCACGATCGCGTCGGCGCGCTTGTGCAGGTCGGGCAGCAGCTCCAAGCCGAGGCCGGGCTTGTCGTTGAGGCTGATCATGCCGTTCTCGACCTTCGGCAACTCGGTGACGAGCTCCTTGTACCAGCCGGTGAAGAAGGCGCGCACGCTCTCCTGGATGAGCGCGTTGGGCGCGTGCAGGCTCAGGTGCGTGGACGCGGCCCAGACCACCGGCCCCGTGCAGTCGTGCGGTGCCACGGGCAGTTGCCAGGCGTCGGCCATGGCGGCGATCTTGCGCGCCTCGGTGAGGCCGCCGCACCAGCTCAGGTCGAGCATCGCGACCCCGGCCACGCCGGTCTGCAGGTAGTCCTTGAAGCCCCACTTGTAGCTCAGCGTTTCGCTGGCGCAGACGAGCGCCTGGCAGTCCTTCGCGTACTGCTTGAGCAGGTCGAGGCTGTCCATGCGGATGGCGTCTTCGTGCCAGAAGGTGTCGAACTCCTGCAGCGCGCGCGCGATCTTCTGCGCCATCGGCAGCCGCCACAGGCTGTGGAACTCGACCATGATGTCCATCTTGCCGCCCACCGCCTGGCGGATCTTGCGGAAGGGCTCGAGCGCGGTGTCAAGATCGGCGTTGCTGATGTACTGCCCGTGGCTCTTCTCCGCCGCCGGATCGAAGGGCCAGATCTTCATGGCCGTGATGCCTTCGGACAGCAGCGATTCGGCCAGTTCGTCGGCGTGGTGCAGGAAGCCCTGCAGGTCTTCGTACGGCCCGTTGTTGTTGGCCAGGCCCCAGTTCGAGCTGGTCTGGTTGGTGGCGCTGCGGATGTACTGGTAGCCCGCGCAGGTGTTGTAGATGCGGATCGCATCGCGGCTCTTGCCGCCCAGCGCCGTGTGCACCGGCATGTTGGCGGCCTTGCCGAACAGGTCCCACAGCGCGATGTCGACGGCCGAGTTGCCGCGCGTTTCCACGCCCGACCCGCGCCAGCCGAGGTAGCCCGTGATGTCGCGGTTGCGCGCTTCGATCTGCAGCGGGTCGGTGCCCAGCAGTTTCAGCGCCGCCCACTCGTGCAGGTAGGCCTCGACCGCTTCGGCTCCCATGAAGGTCTCGCCGAGGCCGACCAGGCCCTCGTCGGTGTGCAGGCGCACCCACAGGATGTTGGGAAACTCGCCCAGGCGGATGGTTTCGAGCTGCGTGATTTTCATGACAAGGATTCCGCAAAAAGAAAAAGCCGCAGCGGCGGGTGCCGCGCGGCTCTTGCACACATTCAGCGCATGGCCGAAAGCCTCGGTCAGCCCCCGCGCGCCTTCTTCAGCGCGTCGGTGACCACGCCCACGGCTTCCGTGCCGATGTTGGGCACGTTCTTGTCGTACACGGGCTTGACCTTCTCCAACATGCGCTTCTGTTCGGCCGCCGAGACTTCGTTCACCGTCATGGTCTTGCGCAGGCTGGCGAGCGACTTCTCGTTGAGCGCGCGGTTGGCTTCGCGCTGGACCTTCTGGCCTTCCTTCGCGGCCTCGCGCAGCACCGCCTGCTCCTGCGGGTTGAGCTGGTCCCAGAGCTTCTTGCTGTAGAGGATGAGGAAGGGCGTGTAGGCGTGGCGCGTCACGCTCAGGTACTTCTGGACCTCGCTGAACTTGGAGGTCTCGATGGTCACGAAGGGGTTCTCCTGGCCGTCGATGGTGCGGGTTTCGAGCGCGGTGAACACCTCGCCGAAGGCCATGGGCACGGCGTTGGCGCCCAGGGTCTTGAACGAATCGAGGAAGATGTTGTTCTGCATCACGCGCAGCTTCACGCCTTCGAAGTCCTCGGCCTTGGCCACGGGCTTCTTGCTGTTGGTGAGGTTGCGGAAGCCGTTCTCCCAGTAGGCCAGGTTCACGAGACCGGCGGCTTCGAGCTTCTTGTTGAAGTACTCGCCCGCGGGGCCGTCGAGCACCGCGTCGGCTTCCTTCTCGTTGGCGAACAGGAACGGCAGGTCGAAGGCACCGAGTTCCTTCACGATGCCCACCAGCGGCGAGCTCGAGGTGCACACCATTTCCTGCGTGCCGGCCCGCAGCGCCTGCGTGGCCGGCAGGTCGCCGCCCGCGGCGCCGCCCCAGAAGGCCGTGATCTTCATCTTGCCGCCGGTCTTGGCCGCCAGCACCTCCTGCATCTTCTTCACGCCCACGCCCACGGGGTGGTCTTCGTTCACGCCGTTGGTGAACTTGATCGTGCGTTCGGCAAATTGCGCGAGGGCGCCAGTCGACGCCAGCAGGCCGCCGGCCACGAGGGCGGCGGTCATCAGGGTTCTGCGAAACAACATGCTTGTCTCCTTCGATTCGAGGGGTTGGTTGAACGAACTGACTGACAGGAAAAAAGAAGAACTAGCGCCCCATCCACCACTGCAGCGGAACGGTCACGAGCTGCGGGAAAAACACCAGCGTGAACAGCACCACCAGGTGGGCGATGAAGAAGGGCATCACGCCCTTGAAGGCATCGTCCATCGAGATGCGCGCCACGCCGCTCACCACGTTGAGCACCGTGCCCACGGGCGGCGTGATCAGGCCGATGGCGTTGTTCATGATGAACAGCACGCCGAAGTACACCGGGTCGATGCCGGCCTTGAGCACCACGGGCATCAGCACCGGCGTGAGGATGAGCACGGTAGGCGTGAAGTCGAGCGCGGTGCCCACGATGACGATCAGCACCATCATCACGAACATCAGCAGCGTCTTGTTGTCCAGGAAGGGCTCCAGCAGCGACACCACCTCGGTCGGGATGTTGGCCACCGTGATGAGCCAGGCGCTCACCATCGCGGCGGCCACGAGGAACATCACGACCGCGGTGGTCTTGCCCGCCGCGAGCGTGAGGCGGTACAGGTCTTTGACCTTGAGTTCGCCATAGATGAAGAGGCCCACCACGAGCGAATAGACGGCCGCGACCACGGCGGCTTCGGTCGGCGTGAAGACGCCGAACTTCATGCCGCCGATGATGATGATCGGCAGCGCGAGCGCCAGGCTGCCCTGCGCCGTGACCTTCAGCCGCTCGCCCCAGGGCACGCGCGGCGAGGACTTCACGTTGTCCTTCCGGGCCACGATCCACCAGGCCACGCCCACTGCGAGCCCCATCAGGATGCCGGGCACGATGCCCGCGAGGAACAGCTTGGTGATCGACACGTTGCCCGCCACGCCGAACACAATGAGCCCGATCGACGGCGGGATCACCGGCGCGATGATGCCGCCCGCGGCAATGAGGCCGGCCGAGCGGTTCATCTGGTAGCCGGCGGCCTTCATCATCGGGATGAGGAGCGCGGCGAGCGCGGCCGTGTCGGCCACGGCCGAGCCCGACAGCGAGGCCATGATGATCGCGGCCAGCACCGCCACATAGCCCATGCCGCCGCGGTAGTGGCCGACCCAGGCCATCGCCAGGTTCACGATGCGCCGGCTGAGCCCGCCCGCATTCATGAACTCGCCGGCCAGCAGGAAGAACGGCACGGCCAGCAGCGGGAAGTTGTCGGCACCGTCGACAAAGCGCTGCGCAATGATCTGGCTGTCGAAGGCCGGCAGGCCGCCGGTGTAGGCCAGCCAGCCCATCAGCGAGACGCCGCACACCAGCAACGAATACGAGATCGGAATGCCCAGTGCCATGGCGCCGAGCAGGGAGACGATGAAGATCGTGACAGTCATTGCGCCACCTTCCCGTGTGCGGCGGCGTCGAGCACCTGTTCTTCGGATTCCATGATCTGGATCAGCTCCTGGTCGGGCACCCGGCCCCGGAACAATCGCCAGAGCTTGTCGATGTTGAAGAGGGCCATCACCACCGACACCACGTAGCCGATGCCGTAGACCCAGATCATCGAGATGCCGACCACGGGCGAGATGTTGGTCACCTGCAGCTCGTGCATCTCGTAGGTGCCCATGAAGAAGAGCACGTTGCAGAACAGCATGAGCGACTGGCTCAGGAAGAAGCAGACCTTCTTGCCCATGAGCGGCAGGTGCTTGATGAGCGTGTCGACACCCAGGTGCGCGCCGTCGCGCATGGCCACCATGGCGCCGATGTAGGTGAGCCAGATGAAGCAGTAGCGCGACATCTCGTCCGACACCGAAATGCCCGAATTGAAACCGTAGCGCAGCACCACGTTGCCGAACACCATGACGACCATCGCCACCATGCACACGACGACGAGGAACTCCAGCAGGCGAAAAAATCCGTCGATAGCCCTTTGCATCAGCATCTGCGTCTCCTGACTTTCCAGTGTTGTTATGGGATGTCTGCGCGGCCGCCGCGTCTAGAGCGGGAAGGCCTTCAGCTGCGTCGCCGGGCGGCTGATGCGCGGAATCTTCTTGCGCGAGGCCAGCACCGTCTCGATGTCGTGGCGCGCGCCGTCGATGAGCACCAGCACGGCTTTCTCGGCGGCGGCCGGATCGCGTGCGATGACGGCGTCGAGCACCGCGCGGTGCAGCGGCAGCGAACTCGCGGGCCCGTTCTTGCGGGTGGTCGAAATCTCGAAGCTGGTGCGCAGCAGCGCGCCCAGTGCACGGCTCATCTGCACCAGCATGCGGTTGTGACTGGAGCGGATGAGGCCCTGGTGAAAGCGCAGGTCGGGCGTGATGTAGTCGCCGCCGAACTCGATGGCGCGCTTCATGCCCGCGTAGGCGTCTTCCATGTCGGCGATGTCTTCGGCGGTGGCGCGCTGGGCGGCCAGCGCCACCGCGGCGGGCTCGACCACGCGGCGCAGGTCCTGCAGGTCGCGCAGGAACTCGGCCGACAGGCCCGCCTGCGTCTGCCACACGATGACGTCGGCGTCGAACCAGTTCCACTGGTCGGGCGGCTGCACGCGCGTGCCCACCTTCGGGCCGCTGGTCACCAGGCCCTTGGCGATCAGCGACTTGATCGATTCGCGCACCACGGTCCGGCTCACGCCGAGCTCTTCGCACAAGAGCGGCTCCGGCGGAATCGACGCGCCGGGCGCATAGCGGCCCGCGACGATGTCGCTGCCGATGCGGTCGACCGTGTTGCCGTGAACGTTCTTGATCATGCCTGCCTGTGGGTGTGTGGTTCTGGTGGTGTCCGGTGCCTGTTTGCCTGCCCGTATCGGGGCCGGATTCAGGCGGATCTGCCTGTGCCGGCCACTCGAAAACCCTGAATGCGCGACAGCTCGTCACGCTTATCATATGATGATTGAAACGGTCGTCCCGCAGGAAAAACCCTGAGGATTTCCGCAAAGCATCAACGACGAAGAGACACATCCCATGAGCAACGCCCCGAAGAAAAAGCCCGCCAGCGAACTGCGCAGCCAGCAGTGGTTCGGACGCCACGACCGCGACGGTTTCATCTACCGCAGCTGGATGAAGGGCAAGGGCGTGCCGCACGACCAGTTCGACGGTCGCCCGGTCATCGGCATCTGCAACACCTTCAGCGAACTCACGCCCTGCAACTCGCACTTCCGCACGCTCGCCGAGCAGGTGAAGATCGGCGTGTACGAGGCGGGCGGCTTCCCGCTCGAGTTCCCGGTGATGTCGCTGGGCGAGACGCTCCTGCGCCCCACCGCCATGCTGTACCGCAACCTCGCGAGCATGGACGTCGAAGAAAGCATCCGCGGCAACCCGCTCGATGGCGTGGTGCTGCTCATGGGCTGCGACAAGACCACGCCCGCGCTGATGATGGGCGCGGCCAGCGTCGACCTGCCGACCATCGGCGTGTCGGGCGGCCCGATGCTCTCAGGCAAATGGCGCGGCCAGGAGCTGGGCTCGGGCACCGGTGTGTGGCAGATGAGCGAGCAGGTGCGCGCCGGCACGCTCAAGCTGCAGGACTTCTTCGAGGCCGAGAGCTGCATGCACCGCAGCCACGGCCACTGCATGACGATGGGCACGGCCAGCACCATGGCCAGCATGGTCGAGTCGCTGGGCATCGGCCTGCCGGGCAACGCGGCCTACCCTGCCGTCGACGGCCGGCGCAACGTGCTCGCACGGCAAGCGGGCCGGCGCATCGTCGACATGGTGCATGAAGACCTGAACATGTCGAAGATCCTCACGCGCGAAGCGATCGAGAACGCAATCAAGGTCAACGCGGCCATCGGCGGCTCGACCAACTTCGTGATCCACCTGCTGGCCATTGCGGGGCGCATGGGCGTCGAGCTCACGCTCGACGACTTCGACCGCCTCGCCGCCGACCTGCCCTGCCTCGTGAACCTGCAGCCCTCGGGCCAGTTCCTGATGGAAGACTTCTGCTACGCGGGCGGCCTGCCCGTGGTCATCAAGGAAATCGCCGACCACCTGCACAAGGACATCCTCACCGTCACCGGCCAGAGCGTGTGGGAGAACGTGAAGGATGCCGAGAACTACAACCCGCAGGTCATCCGCACCCAGGCCGAGCCCTTCAAGGACAAGGCCGGCATCTGCGTGCTGCGCGGCAACCTCGCGCCCAACGGCGCCATTATCAAGCCCAGCGCGGCCACGCCCGAGCTGCTGGTGCACAAGGGCCGCGCGGTGGTTTTCGAAAGCGCCGACGACCTGCACAAGCGCATCGACGACGAGAACCTGGACATCGACGAGCACTGCATCATGGTGCTCAAGAACTGCGGCCCCAAGGGCTACCCCGGCATGGCCGAGGCCGGCAACATGCCGCTGCCGCCGAAGGTGCTGCGCAAGGGCATCACGGACATGGTCCGCATCAGCGACGCACGCATGAGCGGCACGGCCTACGGCACCGTCGTTCTGCACACCGCGCCCGAGGCGGCTGCGGGCGGCCCGCTGGCGTTGGTGCAGGACGGCGACATCGTCGAGCTCGACGTGCCGAACCGCAAGCTGCACCTGCACGTGAGCGACGAGGAACTGGCGAAGCGCCGCGCGAAGTGGGTCGCGCCCAAGGCCCCACTCGATTCGGGGTACTGGAAGCTGTACGTGGACACGGTGCTGCAGGCCGACCAGGGAGCGGACCTGGCCTTTCTGCGTGGTCGCCGTGGGGCTTTTGTGCCGCGAGACAATCACTGATTTGGAGAGATCCAGGGCGCGCTCCCGCCGACGGGGTACCTTGCTCCGCGAATGTCCCCCGCCCTTCGGGCTCCTCCTTGATTTCGCGGCGCAAGGCACCCCATCGACGTGAGCGGGTTCACAGCAGTCGTTGATCGGCTGCAAACGCAGAGCGTGCCCTCGTGCACAGGGCACTGGGTGCTTCCCGCAGCGAAATCAAGGGGGAGGCCGCAGGCCGGAGGACATTCGCGGAGGGAAGTACCCGGTGGCCTGGGCACGCGCCCCGAACAACCTCTCAAAGACGACAGACATGACAAGACTCATCGCCATCGACTGGGGCACAAGCTCGCTACGCGGTGCATTGCTCGACCCGAGCGGACAGGTCATCGAAGAACGCAGCGACGCCCGCGGCATCCTCACCGTGCCCGAAGGCGGCTTCCCTGCCGTGTTCGAGTCGCTGTTCGGCGACTGGATGCGCCTGGAAGACACGCGCTGCCTGATCTCCGGCATGGCCGGCAGCAAGCAGGGCTGGGTCGAAGCGCCCTACTGCCCCTGCCCCGCGGGCCGCGTCGAAGTAGGCCGCAGCATCATCGCCACAGACGCCATCCCCGGCGCGCGCATCGCCATCGTGCCCGGCCTCAGCGACGAACACGCCGGCGTGCCCGATGTGATGCGCGGCGAAGAGGTGCAGATCCTCGGCGCCATGACGATCACCGGCCTGGACGACGGCGTCTTCGTCCTGCCCGGCACCCACAACAAATGGGCCACGGTCAAGAAAGGCCGCGTCGCGGGCTTTCGCACCTACATGACGGGCGAGTTCTACGCGCTGCTGAGCCAGCACTCGATCCTGGGGCGCACGCTCGATGCGGCCGCGCCGCTCGACGAAGCCGCGTTCCTCGAAGGCGTGACGCGCTCCGAGAACGGCCACGGCCTGCTGCACAACGCCTTCGGCACGCGCACGCTCGCGCTGTTCGAGCGCATGCCCAAGGAAGAGCTCTCGAGCTACCTGTCGGGCCTGCTCATCGGCGAAGAGCTGCGCACGCAATCGGTACAGGCCGTCGGCGAGGTCGTGCTGATCGGCTCTTCCACCCTCACCCAACGCTACACCCTGGCCCTGCGCGCCACCGGCGTCGCCACGCGCACGCTCGGCGCGGAAGCCACCTGGGCCGGACTGCACACGCTGTCCGGCTTTCTCGACACCGACCGGACACCCGCCCCATGACCACGCCCCTCGATAAATTCAACGCCGCGATGCAGGCCCTGCCGCTCGTGGCCATCCTGCGCGGCCTCTCGCCCGCCGAAGCCGCCGACGTGGGCGACGCCATCGTCGAGCCCGGCTTCCGGCTGCTCGAAGTGCCGCTCAATTCGCCGCAGCCGCTGGAGAGCATCGCGCTGATGCGCCAGCGCTTTCCGAACGCGCTGGTCGGCGCGGGCACCGTGCTCGACGCGAAGCAGGTGCGCGAGGTGCATGCGGCCGGCGGCGAGCTGATCGTGTCGCCCAACTTCAACGCCGACGTCATCGCCGAGGCCGCGCGCCTGGGCATGGCCTGCCTGCCCGGCGTGATGACGCCGACCGAGGCCTTCGGCGCGCTCGCGGCCGGCGCCACGGGCCTCAAGCTGTTCCCGGCCGAACTGGCCTCGCCCGCCGTGGTCAAGGCCCTGCTCGCGGTGCTGCCGGCCGGCACGCCCGTGATGCCCGTGGGTGGCATTTCGCCGGACAACATGGGCGCGTGGCGCGCAGCCGGTGCGGCCGGTTTCGGCATCGGCTCGTCGCTCTACAAGCCCGGCAAGACCGCCGCCGCCGTGCGCGAGGACGCGCAGCGCTTCGTGGCGGCCTGGGCCGGGCTGGTCCGCGCCTGATCCGACAAGACCCATCCACCACAAGAAAGAAGGAGACCCTCGCGATGTCCGCCGATTCCGAATACGCCAGCCCCGCCGTGCGCCAGTTGCGCGAAGACCTCGCGCTCGCATTGCGCGCCGCGGCCCACCACGGGCTGTCCGAAGGTGTGTGCAACCATTTCAGCGTGTTGCTGCCGGGCGCACAGGACCGCTACCTCATCAACCCGCGCGGGCTGCACTGGAGCGAGATCGGTCCCGACGACATCGTGCTGATCGACGTGCACGGCGAAGTGCTCGCGGGCCGCCACCGCGTGGAGCCCACCGCCCTCTTCATCCACGGCGCGGTGCACCGCCTCACGGGCCACGCCGTGGTGCTGCATTGCCACATGCCCTACGCGACGGCGCTGACGCTCACGGTCGACCGCGCGCTCGACCCCACGGCCAGCCAGAACGCCATGCGCTACATGAACCGCATCGCCATCGACGCCGAGTACAACGGCCTGGCACTGGACGACGCCGAGGGCGAACGCATCGCGCGCGCCATGGCGGGCAAGGACGTGGCCTTTCTCGCGAACCACGGTGTGATCGTGGCGGGCGGCACCATCGCCCATGCCTACGACGACCTGTACTACCTGGAGCGCGCCTGCCTGCATCAGGTGATCGCGCAATCGACCGGGCGCCCGCTGGTGCCCGTCAACGCCAAGCTGGCCGCGCACGTGGCGGCGCAGATCCAGGGCGAGCGGGAACAGTCCGACCTGTTCTTCGAAGCCCTGCGACGCATGCTGCCGGCCCCGCAACGCTGAAAAAGTGTGCGCGCAGCGGCTTACAGCTCTTCATGCGATTTCGCTTCCGGCTTACAAGAACTTCACATAATGGCGCGACGATGAGGCATCGCAATCACTCCCCAGGAGTCGCCATGAAAAAGCTGACATTCGCCTTCGGTGCTGCCGCCCTGCTGTCGCTGGCCGCCCTCACCGCGCCGGCCCATGCCCAGGCCGGCGGCCCGTTCATCCAGGCCCAGGTGTACGTGACACCCGCGCCGCCGCCGCGCCATCACTACTACGCCCCGCCGCCGCCCCCGCGCCACTACCACCCGGGCTACTACGACGGTCCGCGTCGCCACGGTTACTACGACCACGGCCGCCGCGACTGGGAAGGCCGTCGCCACGGCCGCCGGGACAACGACGGCGACGGTGTGCCCAACCGCTACGACCGTCGCCCGAACAACCCCTACCGCTATTGACGCACTTCAGACCGGCGGGCTCGCATACGCGGGCCGCTCGGTCGACAGGCTCTGCTTGAGCTGGCGCGTGACCTCATCGGCCAGCACCTCGGGCAGCCCCGCTTCCACGCCCGCCAGCGCCTGGCGCGCGGCGTCATCGGGAGAGGTCTTGGGGCCGGGCAGGCGCGCCGCCATGTCGGTGTCCATGAGCGCCACGTGCAGGCTCGTGACCTGCGTGCCCTGTCCCGCCAGTTCGTTGCGCAATCCGTTGCTCAGCGACCAGGCCGCCGACTTGGTGGCGCTGTAGGTCGCCACGCCGGGGAACGTCGTCCAGGCCAGGGCCGACAGCACGTTGAGGACCGCACCGCCGCCGTTCGACGCGAGCACCGGCGCAAAGGCCTGCGTGAGCGCCCAGGGGCCGAAGAAGTTGGTCTCGAACTCGGCGCGTGCCGCGGCCACCGCATCGGCCGACCCCAGGAAGCTCGATCCGCGCGAAATTCCCGCGTTGTTGACCAGCAGCGTCACGTCGCCGCAGGCGCGCACCGCGGCCTCGATCTGCGCGGGCTGCGTCACGTCGAGCGCCACGGGCACGACGCCCGCGAGCGTGATGCTCTTGGGGTCGCGCGCGGCCCCGTAGACCTTGCGCGCACCGGCCGCGAGTGCCGCCTTGGCGAACGCCAGGCCGAGCCCCCGGTTGGCACCGGTGATGAAGACGACGGAATCCTTGATCTGCATGACGAGCCTTTCGTTAATGAAGAGATAGCGAGAGCGCTTCAGGCCTGCGCCACGCGGCGCAGCAGCCCCTGGGTCGTGCGCGGCCAGCCCACGCGGCCGAACCACGCACCGCCCGCGATGGCCGAGGCGATGACGATGCCGTACACCACCAGCGCCACGCCCTGCGCCGCGAACACGCCGGTGAGCCCGCCGCCCCAGCGCAGCGCCAGGCAGCCGCCCGTGCCCGCCACGGCGAGCCGCGCGATGTTGCCGAGCACCGGCCACAGCAGCCGGCCCGCGCCCTGCGAGGCGAAGTACAGCACCAGCCCGACGCCGAAGAAACCGTACAGCGGCCCCACCACGCGCAGGTAGTGTGCGCCGGTCTCGAGCATCACGGGGTCGTGGCCGAACAGCATCAGCCACGGACGCGGGAACAGCGCGGCGGCCAGCCCGATGACCTCGGCCATGCCGAAGGCCAGCGCCGCGCCGGCCCAGGTGGCACGCAGCGCGCGCTCGCGCAGACCCGCGCCCATGCAGGTGCCGACCATCGCGACCAGCGGCGCACCCAGGCCGAACACCAGCGGCACCAGCAGGTACTCGAGCCGCGACGCGGTGCCATAGCCGGCCAGCGCGCCCGCGCCGAAGTGGCCGGTGAGTGCGGTGGCGATGCCGATCGACAGGTTGGTCGCCACCGTCGACACCGTGCCCACCAGCCCGATGCGCAGGATGTCGCGGAACAGCGGCCAGCGCATCTGGAACGCCGCCAGCGTGGGCCGCAGCAGGCTGCGCGGCGAGCGCAGGTAGGCGATGAGCGCGAGCGAGCCCAGCAGGTAATACAGCAGAAGTGCCAGCGCCCCGCCCGCGATGCCCATGCCGCCCCACGGCCCGATGCCGAAGATCAACAGCGGCGACGCCGGAATGAGGAACACCACGCCCACCACCGTCACGTTGGCCGGCACCGCCATGTTGCCGGTGCCGCGGATGATGGCGGACAGCGAGTTGAACAGCCACACCAGCACCGCGCCCGCGAACACCCAGTTCGAGTACGTGAGCGCGGCTTCCAGCGCGGCGCCGGTGCCGCCCATCACGCCGTAGAGCCAGCGCCCGCCCAGCAGCAGCGCGAGCGTGAAGCACAGGCCGAAGCCGATCGCGATGACCACCGCGTGCCACACCAGCGCGTCGGCGTCGCCCCGGCGGCGCGCGCCCAGCGCACGCGCGATCGACGAGGCGATGCCGCCGCCCATCGCGCCGCTGGAAGTCATCTGCATCAGCATGACGATGGGGAACACCAGCGCCATGCCAGCCAGCGCGTCGGTGCCGAGCTTGCCGACGAAGTAGGTCTCGATGAGCCCGACGGAGGCCTGCGCCAGCATCACGAGCACATTGGGCGCGGCCAGCCGCAGCAGCGTGGGGATGATGGGCGCCTCGAGCAGGCGGCGCGTGCGCGGGTCGAGGTCGCCGTTCGCTTGTTGGGGGGTGGTCATGCGGGTCTCCGACGGTCAGGCGCGCGCGGCGGCGTTGGTGGTGGCCGCGGCCGGTGCAGCGGCGGTCTTGGCGGGACGGCGGATCGCCATCACGATCAGCGCCGCGAACAGGCAGGCCGCGCCGGCCGTGTACAGCGCCGGCGTGTAGGTCAGCAGCAGCGTGCGCGCAAAGCCCGCGCCGTAGGCCGCGGTGGCTGCGCCCAGCTGGTGGGCCGCGAAGATCCAGCCGAACACCAGCCCGACCTTCGCGGGACCGAAGGCGGCGCCTGCGAGCTTGACGGTCGGCGGCACGGTGGCGATCCAGTCGAGGCCGTAGAACATCGCGAACAGGCCCAGGCCATAGATCGTGAACTCCGAATGCGGCAGCCAGAACAGCGACAGCCCGCGCAGGCCGTAGTACCAGAAGAGCAGCTTGCGGTTGTCGTAGCGGTCGGACAGCCAGCCCGACAGGATGGTGCCGACGAAGTCGAAGGCGCCCATCATCGCGAGCACCGAGGCGGCGGGCACGGCGCTCATGCCGTAGTCGCCGCACAGCGAGATGAAGTGCGTCTGCACCAGGCCGTTGGTGCTCAGGCCGCAGATGAAGAAGGTGCCGGCCAGGATCAGGAAGGTGCGGTTGGTCGCCACCTCGCGCAGCACGCGAAACGGCGTGGCGAAGTTCATCGTGAAGGCGGGTGCCGGCGCCGGCTGCGTGCCGGGCGCTTCACCGTAGGGCAGCAGGCCGATGTCCGACGGCCGGTTGCGCACCAGGCACAGCGCGAGCAGCCCGATCACCACGCTGCCGACCACGATCGGCACGATGGCCGAGCGCCAGCCCCAGTGCTCGATCATCCAGGCCGCCAGCGGCAGGAAGGCCAGCTGGCCGGTGGCCGCGCTGGCCGTGAGCATGCCCACGACCAGGCCGCGCCGCGCGACGAACCAGCGGTTGGCCACCACGGCGCCCAGCACCAGCGCCGTCATGCCGGTGCCCAGGCCGAGCATCAGGCTCCACAGCACGAAGAGTTGCCACAGCTGCGAGGCCGTGGTGACCAGCGCCATGCCCAGGCCGACCAGCGTGAGGCCGGCGCACATCACCGCGCGCAGGCCGTAGCGCTCCATCAGCACCGCGGCAAACGGGCCCATGAGGCCGAACAGCGCAAAGCGCAGCGCGAGCGCGGACGAGATCTGCTCGGTGCTCCAGCCGAACTCCTCGCCGAGCGGCTTCATCATCGCGCCCGGCAGGCCGAGCGCGGCCGACATGGTGAGCATGGTCAGGAAGGTGACGGCGGCGACGATCCAGCCGTAGTGGATGCCGCGGCGCTGCAGCCATGCGGAGACGTGGGTGGCGAACATGGGACCTCTGGAACTGTTGGAATGGGTCGGGGGAGAAACGAAGAGACAGGGAATCCGGCCGCGCGGCTTCGTAGACGCGGAACGTGTTCGTTGTGGGAGGGTGGGAAGCGTCAGTCCTGCACGTCGACCGGCTCGCCCGTGCCCAGCAGCGCGAGCGATTCGTCGATGAGCGCATGCAGCGCCAGCACGCGCTCCACGCCCAGCAGCGCATTGAGCTTGAGCTGCGCCGTCTTCCAGTGCTGCTGCGCTTCGCGCCACTTGGCGTCGCCGGCGTCGGTGAGCGACACCAGCCGGCTGCGCGCATCGGCGCCCGCCACTTGCGCCACCCAGCCCGCGGTGATCAGCGGCTGCAGGTTGCGGCTCAGCGTGGACGCGGTCATCTTCAGTTCGCCCGCCAGGTCGACCGGGCGCATCGGGCCCAGGCGCTTGAGGTGCGACAGCAGCGAGTACTGCGTGGTCTTGAGGCCGCTGCGCGACACCTCGGCGTCGTAGTGCTGCGTCAGGCGACGCATCAGCTGGCGCGTCTTGAAGCTGGTGCAGCCGCGGGGTTGGGTGGGTGTGTCCATGGGGTATTATTGTATGTGCAACTATTGCATATGCAATCAACACCACCCCGCAAAGCCCCCAGCAGGAACACAGGCATGACGCAGCAAGCTTTCACCGACACCCCTTCCCATCTGCTCGACGCATGGATCGCCGAAGAACGGCAGATCGCCGAGCGCCTCGAGAACGGCCCCGGCCCCGGGCTCGCGCGCCCCGAGCAGGTCGCCGGCAAGACCGGCCTGGAGGTCATGCAGGCCATGCTCAACGGCGAGATTCCCTACGCCGCCATCGCCAAGACGCTGGACTTCACCATCGTCTCGGTCAGCAAGGGCGTCGCCATCTTCCAGGGCACGCCGCTGCCGCAGCACCTGAACCCGCTGGGCACCATCCACGGCGGCTGGGTCGCCACGATGCTCGACTCGGCGCTGGGCTGCTCGGTCCACACCATGATGCCGCCCGGTCGCGCGTACACGACGGCCGAACTCAGCGTGAACTACGTCAAGGGCCTCACGCCGAAGGTGCAGCGCGTGCGCGCCGAGGGCAAGGTGATCCACTGCGGCAAGCAGCTCGCGACCGCCGAGGCGCGGCTGGTCGGGGCGGACGGCACGCTGTATGCGCATGCGACGACGACGTGCCTGGTGTTCGAGGTGCCGGCGGGGCGGTGAGGCGTTTCAAGTAGGCCCTCAAGCTGTAAGCCAAAAGGAAAACCCGCTCCTCCCTGTCAGTGATAATTGTTCGCATCAGCGACGCACCCGCCGTCGCCGATGCATTTTCTAGAACACCTCACCGCACCTGGAGGATCCTTCATGACCGACCGTTCCGGCCCCCAGGGCCGCGTGGCGCACGCCCTCCTCGGCGTTTCTGCCGCCTGGCTCGCCCTCACCGCCCTGCCCGCGCACGCCGCCAATGACGAGCTCACGCTCTACACGACGCGCGAGCCGGCGCTGATCCAGCCGCTGATCTCGGCGTTCAGCGCGCAGAGCAAGATCAAGGTCAACACGGTGTTCGTGAAGGACGGCCTGCTGGAACGCGTGAAGGCCGAAGGCGCGCGCTCGCCGGCCGACGTGCTGATGACGGTGGACATCGGCAACCTCGTCGACCTCGTCGAGGGCGGCGTGACGCAGCCGGTGAAGTCGGCCGCGCTCGAGTCGGCCATTCCGGCCAACCTGCGCGGCGCCGACGGCCAGTGGTTCGCGCTCTCGCTGCGCGCGCGCGTGCTGTACGCCGACAAGAACCAGCCGCTGACCAGCTTCCGCTACGAAGACCTGGCCAACCCGAAGTACAAGGGCAAGGTCTGCATCCGCGCCGGCCAGCACCCCTACAACACGGCCCTGGTGGCCGCGATGATCGCGCACGACGGCGAAGCCAAGACCGAGCAGTGGCTGCGCGGCGTCAAGGGCAACCTGGCGCGCAAGGCCACCGGCGGCGACCGCGATGTGGCGCGCGACATCCTCGGCGGCATCTGCGACATCGGCGTGGCCAACTCGTACTACGTGGGCCAGATGAAGAGCGCCAAGGAAGGCACCGACGCGCGCAAGTGGGGCGACGCCATCAAGGTGATCCGCCCGACCTTCGCCAGCGCCAAGAGCGGCGGTACGCACGTGAACATCAGCGGCGCAGCCGTGGCCAAGAACGCGCCGCAGCGCGCCAACGCGGTCAAGCTGCTCGAGTTCCTGGTGTCGGAACCGGCCCAGGCGCTGTACGCCGACGCCAACTACGAGTACCCGGTGCGCAAGGGCGTGGCCCTCGACCCGATCATCGGCCAGTCCATCGGCGAGCTGAAGGTCGACCCGCTGCCGCTGACCGAGATTGCCAAGTACCGCAAGCAGGCCAGCGCCCTCGTCGACAAGGTCGGCTTCGACCAGTGACCTTGCATGGCCGGGCACACCTTGCCGGCAACTGAATGCTGATTTCGCGGCGCCAGCCGCCGGGCCTGCGCGCCGCGGGCCCGGCATGGCGCTGCGCGTCGTTCCTGATCGCACTCGGCGTGCTCGCGCCGGTGCTCACGCTGGCCTGGCTCGCGTTCGGCTCGGGCGTCGGCCACTGGGGGCCGCTGTTCGCGCACGTGCTGCCGCAGGCGGCGCTCAACACGGCGCTGCTGCTCGCGGGCGTCGGCACCCTCGTCCTCGTGATCGGCACCGGCTGTGCCTGGCTGGTCACGGCGCATGATTTCCCCGGCCGCGGCGTGCTCAACTGGGCACTGCTGCTGCCGCTGGCGATGCCGACCTACATCGTCGCCTTCGCCTACCTCGACCTGTTGCACCCCATCGGCCCCGTGCAGGGCGCGATCCGCTGGATGCTGGGCTTCGACAGTCCGCGCCAGTTCCGCCTGCCCGACCTGCGCTCGATGCCGGGCGCGATCTTCGTGCTGGGCTTCGTGCTCTACCCGTACGTCTACATGACGGCGCGCGCGATGTTCATGACCCAGCCGGCGCACCTGCTGGAAGCGGCGCGCACGCTGGGCGAGAACCGGCGCGGCGCGTTCTTTCGCGTGGCACTGCCGCTGGCGCGGCCGGCGCTGGCCGTCGGCCTGAGCCTGGCGCTGCTCGAGACGCTCAACGACATCGGCGCCTCCGAATTCCTCGGCGTGAACACGCTCACGGTGGCGGTCTACACCACCTGGATCACGCGCTCCGACCTGGCCGGCGCCGCGCAGATCGCCTGCGCGATGCTGTTCGTGGTGGTGGCGCTGGTCTGGCTCGAACGCAACGGCCGCCAGCACCAGCGCTTCGGCTCCGCGCAGCGCATGCGCGCGGTGCAGCCCCGGCGCCTGCACGGCGGCGCGGCCTGGGCCGCGACCGCGACGGCGGCGCTGCCGGTGCTGATCGGTTTCGTCGCGCCCGCGCTGTACCTGGTCTGGGAAAGCGGCAAGCGGCTGCACCAGGGCGGCGGCATTTCGCAGGGCCTCGTGGCCAGCCTGGGCAACACGCTGGCGCTGGCGGCCGGCGTGACGGTGGTGGCCGTGGCGGCGGGGCTGGTCGTGGCCTGGGCCTCGCGCAGCCAGGGCACGAGCCTCAACCGCGCCCGCTGGCAGGCGCGCGTGGCCACGCTGGGCTACGCGGTGCCGGGCACCGTGCTCGCCATCGGCCTGCTGACGCCGGCGCTGGCCTTCGACGCGGCGCTGGCCGGCGCGATGGGCTGGCAAGGCCTGCCGCTGATGGGCGCGGGCATCGTGCTGGTCATGGCCTGCGCGATCCGCTTTCTTGCGATGCCCGTGGGTGGCATCGAGGCCGGGCTGGCGCGCATTCCGCCGGCCATCGAGCAGGCCTCGCGCCTGCTCGGCGAAACCACCGGCGGCACGCTGCGCCGCGTGCACCTTCCGCTGCTGCAGCCCGCCATCGCGGCGGGCGCGCTGCTGGTCTTCGTCGACGCCATGAAGGAACTGCCGGCCACGCTGCTGCTGCGCCCGGCCAACTTCGACACCCTCGCCACCTGGCTGTATGCCGAGGCCGCGCGCGGCACCTACGAGGAAGGCGCGATCGCCGCGCTGGCCATCGTGGTCGCCGGCCTGCTGCCGGTGGTGCTGCTGGCGCGCAACCAGCTCGGCACGACACCGGCGGTGACGCCTCCCGACACGGACCCCGCATGAGTTCCCCGCTTCATCTCGACTCGCTCCAACTCGCGTACGACACGCCGCGCGGCCCGCACACGGTGGTCGACGGCTTTTCGCTGGACCTAGCCGCGGGCGAGATCGCCTGCCTGTTCGGCCCCTCGGGCTGCGGCAAGACCACGGTGCTGCGCGCCATCGCCGGCTTCGAGCCCGTGCGCGCCGGCACCATCCGCCTCGGCGACACGCTGCTGTCGTCGCCCCAGAAGCACCTGCCGCCCGAGCAGCGGCGCGTGGGCATGATGTTCCAGGAGTACGCGCTGTTCCCGCACCTGTCGGCCGCCAGGAACGTCGCCTTCGGCCTGCGCCGCCTGGGCCGCGCAGCGCAGCAGGCGCGCGTGGCCGAGATGCTCGCGCTGGTCGGCCTGGCCGAGGCCGGCGAGCGCTACCCGCACGAACTGTCGGGCGGCCAGCAGCAACGCATCGCACTGGCCCGCGCGCTGGCGCCATCGCCCGCCTTGCTGCTGCTGGACGAACCGTTTTCCAACCTCGACGGCGGCACGCGCGAACGCCTGACCGCCGAGGTGCGCGACATCCTGAAGAAGGCCGGCCAGACCGCGATCCTGGTCACGCACAACGAGGCCGAAGCGCATGCGATGGCCGACCGCATCGGGGTGATGCACAACGGGCGGATCACGCACTGGCTCGAGACGGCCTCGTAACGGAAGGCCCCACGATGCGCAACGCGACCCGACTCTTCCTCGCGTGGGCGACGTTGCTCGGGTCGGCGATGCCGGCCCTGGCAGAAGTCCGTACGGTCTACCAAGGCACCCTCGGCACCAGCGAGGTCGTGCTCGAAATGAATGCTTCTGGCGGTGGGCGGTATTTCTATCGCCGCCACGGTGTCGACATTCCACTCTCCGGGCCGGTGACGAAGCTCGTGGAAGCCCTCCCGATCCAGGGCGAGGCGATGTACCGGGCGGCACAAGGCGGCAACGCGCCGTTGTTCGAAGACGCGCAGACCCGACAGCCGGGTCCGACATGGCGCGGCCAGGTGATCGACGGCACCTTTGCCGGAAGCTGGAGCGATGGCCCTGGCAAGAAGAACGTCGCGTTCGAGCTCCGGCAGGTTCGCCAGTACGACCCGGACAAGAGTCCCGACGCCACCGAACCGGTGACGCGCGCCATCCCGCCAGGCAACACCACCGGCGCGGCTTCGGACGCGCCGATCTCCATCGAGACGGCGCCCTACGACCACCTGAAGCTGCAGACATCGCTCAAGCAAGGCGTGGAGCACGTCAGCGGAGCGGTGGCATGGCGCATGGTCATCGATCCGCGCACGCGCTTTTCCTATCCGCGGCTCACGCGACACCCGAATGCGCGCGTGGTCGAGAAGGTCAACGCCATCCTCGCGCGCAGGCACGGACAGATCAGCCTCGCCGCGCTCGAATGCAAGGCCACCCTTTACACCGCGACGCACCCGGCGGCCGGCTCGCTGGGGGACTACGACGCGGAATCGGTGCGCGTCACCTTTCTCAGCCCGACGCTGATGAGCGTCGTCGAATCGGGAAGCACCGACTGCGGCGGCGCCCATCCCCACAACCACCACGCGCCCTACACACTCGACCTGCTCCGTGGCGAGTACCTCGACTTCGAACGCCTGTTCCGCGCGTTCACCAGGACGCCGGACGGGTTCGTGCCGAGCAAGACGCTCATGGCGCTGATCGGGAAGAAGCTGAAGGCAGAGGGACGTGGGCCCGAATCCGCAGCCGCCGCAGACCCGCAGCACTACACGGGTTGCGACGAGGTGTGGCCCGAGTACCTGGCATTGCATTTCGAGCGCACCCGCGGGCGCGATGCGTTGGCCGTCGCGGTCAGCGGCGTGCCGCACGCGCTCGGCGCCTGCCTCGGCACCACGGTGGCGCTGCCGTTCACCGAACTCAAGCCCCTTCCCAAGCCTGCGGCCGGCGCGTACCTTTTTCCCAAGCCGTAGCTACCGGGCGGCGCCCGAATGGGCTTTTCCGGAAAAGGTTGTTCAGGACCGCAAGAATCGCGGCGATCCTGACCCCAACCCTTCGAGAACGGAACGCCCATGACCCAGGCCCTCACCCTCGTCAGCCACCTGCTGTGCCCCTACGTGCAACGCGCCGCGATCGCGCTGCACGAGAAGAACGTGCCCTTCGAGCGCGTCGTGATCGACCTCGCGAACAAGCCCCAGTGGTTTCTCGACATCTCGCCGCTGGGCAAGGTGCCGCTGCTGAAGGTGCAGCGCCCCGACGGCACCGAGGCCGTGCTGTTCGAGAGCAACGTGATCTGCGAATACCTCGAGGAAACGCAACCCGGCGCCCGCCTGCACCCCGAAGACCCGCTCGCACGTGCGCAGCACCGTGCATGGATGGAGTTCGGCTCGGCCGTCCTCGCCGACCTGTGGGGCTACGAGACCACCCAGGACGCCGCCGTGTTCGCGCAGAAGCGCGAGGCACTGGCCGCCAAGTTCGAACGCGTCGAGGCCGCGCTGGGGCAAGGCCCCTACTTCGCGGGCGAAGCCTTCAGCCTCGTCGATGCGGTGTTCGCACCGGTGTTCCGCTACTTCGAGGTGTTCGACGCGATCAGCGATTCGCACCTGTTCGACGCGCTGCCCAAGGTGAACGCCTGGCGCCACGCGCTGGCGGCGCGCCCCAGCGTGCGCGCGGCGGTGGTGCCCGAGTACCCACGGCACCTGATGGATTTCCTGAAGAAGCACCAGGCGCACCTGCTGACGCTGGCCGCTTGATCGCCGGGAGCAGAGGGCGACAATAGCGCCCTCCCCCCAATAACGACACGACCCACGAGATGCGACTTCTCCACACCATGCTGCGCGTTGGCAATCTCCAGCGCTCCATCGACTTCTACACGCAGGTGCTCGGCATGACGCTGCTGCGCACGTCGGAAAACCCCGAGTACAAGTACAGCCTCGCCTTCGTCGGCTACGGCAACGGCAACCCCGACCAGGCCGAGATCGAACTCACCTACAACTGGGGCACCGAGAGCTACGAGCTCGGCACCGCCTATGGCCACATCGCGCTCGGCGTGCCCGACGCCTACGCGGCCTGCGACAAGATCAAGGCCGCCGGCGGCAACGTGACGCGTGAGGCCGGCCCGGTCAAAGGCGGCACGACGGTGATCGCCTTCGTGACGGACCCCGACGGCTACAAGATCGAGCTCATCCAGCGCAACGAGAGCGCCGCGGGCGGCGGCCTGCGCTGAGTCTTTTCGGGCCGCACGCAACACCATGGCAAGCCCGAAGACAAAGAAGAAGGACGCGCCGCTGACGCGCTACGTCGCCCTGCTGCGCGGCGTGAACGTCAACGGCATCACGATCAAGAGCGCCGACCTGAAGGCGCTGTTCGTCGACGAGCTCGGCTTCGGCGCGGTGCGCACGGTGCTCGCCAGCGGCAACGTGCTGTTCGACACCGACGCACCCGATGCCGCCGCGCTGCGCACGCGCATCGAGAAAGCGCTGCGCCAGTGCTTCGGCTACGAGGCGTGGATCGTGTTGCTCACGCAGCAGCGCGTGGCCGACATGGCCGCGAGCTACCCTTTCGAACGCATCGACGACACGCACCATCCCTACCTCGTGTTCGGCTCCGATGCCGCGATGCTCGACGAGATCATGGACAAAGCCGGCACGGTCGACGCCAAGGTCGAACAGCTGGTGCGCGGCGATGGCGTGCTGTACTGGCAGTGCCCGCGCGGCGAAAGCCTGGAGACGCCGGTGGCCAAGCTGCTCGCGAAGACCCGCTACAAGTCGAGCACCACCACGCGCAACCTGCGCACGGTGGAAAAACTCATCACTGACTGATCGATCAGCAGCCCAGCCGGTCGGCCAGCGCGACGATGTCGCGCACATGCAAGTGGTTGTCCGGCTGCGGCGACACGTCCTTCGGCTGGTTGCGGCCGAATTCGTGGGGCCGCTCGATGTACGCCGTCTTCAGGCCGCACACGCGCGCGGCCGCCAGGTCGTCGTGGTGCGCCGCGGCGAGCATGACCTGCCCGGGCGTCGCGTCGAACACGCCCGCCACGCCGAGGTAGGTGCGCGGGTCGGGCTTGTAGGCCTTGAACACCTCGGCCGACAGCACGCAGTCCCAGGGCAGGCCGGCGCGCTTGGCCATCTCGGTGAGCAGGCCGATGTTGCCGTTGGAGAGCGTGCAGATGGTGAACTTTTTCTTCAGCCGCGTGAGCCCCTCGACCGCGTCGGGCCAGGCCGGCAGGCGGTGCCAGGCGCGGCTCAGGTCGCGCTTGGCGGCGCTGTCGAGGTGGTCGGCCAGGCTGAAGTCGTGCAGCACCTGTTCGAGCATGCTCAGGTGCAGCTCGTCGAGCAGCGTGAAGCCGCCCTCGCCGGCCGCGATGCGTTCCATCACGGCCTTCATGGCGGGCTGGTAGCCGGCGCGCCAGGCCAGCGCAAAGGCCGCCCCGTCCACGCCGGGCAGCACGCGCTCGACCTCGGCCGCGATGCCGCTGTGCCAGTCGACCACCGTGCCGAACACGTCGAACGCGATGACCTTGAGGTCGCCCGCGTCGAAATCGGCCGACATGCTCAGCGGGGCAGCTGGCTCGCGGCGCGCGCCAGTTGCTCGATGCGGGTCCAGTCACCGTCGCGGATGGCGTCGGTCGGCACGATCCACGAACCGCCCACGCAGGCCACGTTCGACAGCGCGAGGAACTCGGCTGCGTTGCCCGCATGGATGCCGCCCGTGGGGCAGAAGGTGACGTCGCCGAACGGGCCCTGCCAGGCCTTGAGCATCGGCAGGCCGCCGGCCTGCAGCGCAGGGAAGAACTTCAGCTGGGTGTAGCCGTCTTCTTGCGCCGTCATGATCTCGCTGCCGGTGGCCACGCCGGGCAGCAGCGGCAGGCCGAGGTCGTGGCAGGCCTTGCCGACCGCGCGCGTGTAGCCCGGGCTCACGCCGAACTTCGCGCCGGCCAGCGCCGAGGCCTGTGCGTCGGCCGCGCTGCGGATGGTGCCCGCGCCGGCGACAGCCTCGGGCACTTCCTTGGCGATGGCCTCGATGCACTGCAGCGCCTGCGGCGTGCGCAGCGTCACTTCGAGCATGCGGATGCCGCCTGCGACCAGCGCGCGCGCCAGGGGCACGGCGTCTTTCACGTCGTTCAGCACGATGACCGGAATGACGGGTGCGTCGCGCATCACGTCGAGGGGGGTGAGTCTGTCTGTCATCTCATGGCTCCAAAAGTTTCTTGCGGCCCACGTGGGTCCCCGTCACATCCAGGTGCAGGCGCCCTCTTCGGCGGTCAGTGCGTTGCGGCGCATGCCGGCGAACAGTTCGCGGCCCAGGCCGTGCCCGTCCGCGATGCGTTGTGCGTCGGACAGCGTTGCGGTCTCGCGCGCGGCCCATTCGTCTTCGGGCAGCAACACGGCAAGCGTACCCGCTACGGCGTCGAGGCGGATCAGGTCGCCGTCGCGCACCTTGGCCAGCGGGCCGCCGGCGGCGGCTTCGGGCGACACGTGGATGGCCGCGGGGATCTTGCCCGAGGCACCGCTCATGCGGCCGTCGGTGACCAGCGCCACGCGGAAGCCCTTGCCCTGCAGCACCGACAGCGGCGGCGTGAGCTTGTGCAGCTCGGGCATGCCGTTGGCCTGCGGGCCCTGCCAGCGCACCACGCAGACCACGTCGCGCTCCAGCTCGCCGGCCGTGAACGCCTTTTGCAGCGCGGCCTGCGAGTCGAACACACGGGCTGGCGCTTCGATGACGTGGCGGTCGTCGGGCACCGACGACACCTTGATCACGCTGCGTCCCAGGTTGCCGCTGAGCAGCTTGAGGCCGCCGGTGGCGCTGAAGGGGCTGGCCACCGGGCGCGTGACGGCTTCTTTCTGCAGCGGCGCAGCGGGCGTCCATTGCAGCGTGTTCTCGCCGGCCAGCGACGGGATGTTGGCGAATTCGCGGATGCCGCCGGCGCGCACCGTGAGCACGTCGGCGTGCATGAGGCCGGACTCGACCAGCTCGCCGATCACGAAGCCCGGGCCGCCGCAGGCCTGGAACTCGTTCACGTCGGCGCTGCCGTTGGGGTACACGCGCGTGAGCAGCGGCACCACGTCGGACAGCTGGGAGAAGTCGTCCCAGTCGATGAGGATGCCGGCAGCGCGCGCCACGGCCACCCAGTGGATCAGGTGGTTGGTGGAGCCGCCGGTGGCCAGCAGCGCGACCATGGCGTTGACGATGCAGCGCTCGTCGACCATCTCGCCGATGGGCGGGCAGTTGAAGGCCGTGTCGCTGGCCTTGCTGAGCACCGAGCGCACGGCTTCGCGCGTGAGCGTCTCGCGCATGGCGTCGCCGGGCTGGATGAAGGCCGTGCCGGGCACGTGCAGGCCCATGGCCTCCAGCAGCATCTGGTTGCTGTTGGCGGTGCCGTAGAAGGTGCAGGTGCCGACCGTGTGATAGGCGGCCATCTCGGCCTCGAGCAGGCCCTGGCGGCCCACGAGGCCCTGCGCCGCCTGCTCGCGCACCTTCGACTTGGCGGTGTTCGACAGGCCCGAGGGCATCGGCCCGGCGGGCACGAAGACGGTGGGCAGGTGGCCGAAGTGCAGCGCGCCGATCAGGAGGCCCGGCACGATCTTGTCGCACACGCCGAGCATCAGCGCGCCGTCGAACATGTCGTGCGTGAGCGCGACGGCGGTGCTCATGGCGATCAGGTCGCGGCTGAACAGGCTCAGCTCCATGCCGGGCGTGCCCTGCGTGACGCCGTCGCACATGGCGGGCACGCCGCCGGCGACCTGCGCGGTGGCGCCGTGGCGGCGGGCCTCGTGCTTGATGATGTCCGGGTAGCCCTGGTACGGCGCGTGGGCCGAGAGCATGTCGTTGTAGGCCGTGACGATGCCCAGGTTGGGCGCGCGCTCGGCCACCACCTTGAACTTGTCGTTGGCCGGGATGCCGGCCACGGCGTGCGCCACGTTGGCGCAGCCCATGCGGTCGGAGCCGCGGTCGCGGGCGCGGATCTCGGCCAGGCGCGTGAGGTAGGTGCTGCGCGTGTCGCGGCTGCGCGCGCGGATGCGATCGGTGACGTCGCGGACGGTGGGGTGTGTGCTGCTCATGGGGAAGTTGGCTCTTGCTGCGTGTCGCCGGCGCGACTGTGGGCCTGGAGGCCCATCGTACCAATTCGAGCGCGACGCCCCGATGAAATCCGGCCGCAGAACGATACGAAATTACTCAGGCATGCACCCGGCCGCGTGCAGGCACAAAAAAACCCGGCCATGCCGGGTTTTTTGATGGGGGGATGCGGAAGGCCGGATCGCTCAGTCGACCAGCCGGACCTCGACGCGGCGCGCCTCGGCGTTGTTGCCCGAGCCGGCGGTGACGGCGGGCTTCTGCAGGTCGATCTTCTCGGCCGGCACGCCCAGGCCCGCCAGCACCTCGCGCACCATCTGGGCGCGCTTCTTGGCCAGTTCCTCGTTGACGGCGGCGTCGCCGGTGGTGTCGTGGAAGCCCGAAACCACCGCCTTGCGGCCACCCTCGACGCCCTTGATGACCAGGGCCAGCGCCTCGGCGGCGCCCGGTGCGAGGTCGGCGCTGCCGGTCGCGAAGTAGAAGTTCACCACGCCGCCGACCACGCGGATGCTTGCGCCGTCGGGGATCACCACGGTGACGGTCTCGGTGACTTCGGTCACCTGCACCGCGCCGCCCGGTGCCGGCGCCGAAGCCGCGACAGCGGGCTTGGCCTGCGCGGCCGTCGCGCCCAGGCCCTTATGCCAGAAGGCGACACCGATCACGAACATGATCACGAGCATGATCAATGCCACCAGGAAGCCGAGGGCGAAATTCTGCTGGCTGTCGTCGTTGTTCATGGAAGCGCGGTCTCCGTAGGAAAGGGGGCGGTAAATAATGGTGCGGTGAACCATGATCACGAAATTGTAGGCGCCACCCCCGACACCCCCGTGTCAGCCGTCGCGCCGGACCCCGGTCCGCCGGGGCTGGACCCCATGCCCCGTCCGCTGCGCGACCCGCAGCCGATGCTGGAACGCGCGATCGCCGACTGGGGCGGACGCGACGATCTCTGGCTGTTCGGCTACGGCTCGCTGATCTGGCGGCCCGAGTTCGGCTTTGCGGAGCGGCGCGCGGCCTCGGTGCACGGCTGGCACCGCGCGCTCAAGATGTGGAGCCGCGTCAACCGCGGCAGCGTGCAGACGCCGGGCCTGGTGTTCGGCCTGCTCTCGGGCGGCAGCTGCCGGGGCGTGGTGTTCCGCGTGCCGAAGGCCGAGGGCCTGGAGACGCTGAAGCGCCTCTGGCTGCGCGAGATGCCGACCGGCGTGTACGACCCCAAGTGGCTGCAATGCGGCACCGCCGAAGGGCCGGTGCGCGCGCTGGCCTTCACGCTGTCACGGCGCAGCCCCAACTTCACGGGTGAGCTCAGCGACGAGCGCTACCGCCACATCTTCGCGAATGCCGTGGGCCGCTACGGCAGTTCGCTCGACTACGCGCGCCAGACCCTGCTCGAGCTGCAGCGCCACGCGATCCACGACGCCGCGCTGGCCCGGCTGGTGGCGCTGGCCGCCGAGCCGCCATTTCAGACACCCGCCGATTGCGGGACAGTCCCGGCTCCGGTATACGTTGCGGGGTCTTCGGACACCGCGTCCTCTCAACCCTCCACCCCGCTCATCAACAAGGAAAACCAATGATCCATCGCCGTCTCCTCGCCACTGGCACCGCCCTCCTCGCCACTGCCGTGCTCGCCGCCTGCGGCAGCATGGGCGGCAAGCCGAGCACCACGGTCGAACTGACGCCGACCGCCGCCGTCACGCCCAACCCCGCGCGCGGCTCGGTGACGCTCACCGCACTCGACCACGGCGTGCGCGTGTCCGGCGAGGTGCGCGGCCTGGCGCCGGGCAGCGAGCACGGTTTCCACATCCATGAAAAGGGCGACTGCGGCAACAACGGCAACGCCTCGGGCGGCCACTTCAACCCGGCCGGCGGCACGCACGGCAAGTTCTCCGCCCCCGGCAGCCACGCCGGCGAACTGCCCAGCCTGGTCGCCGATGCCAGCGGCGTGGCGCGCTTCAGCGTCGAGAACCACGCGATCTCGCTGACCGACGGCGCCGCCAACAACGTGCGCGGCCGCGCGCTCGTGGTGCACCGCGACCGCGACGACTTCACGACGCAGCCCGCCGGCAACTCCGGCCCGCGCGTGCTCTGCGCGGTCGTTGCCACGAACTAAGAAAAAAGTGTGAGTGGTCAGGCGCCCGCGCGCGCCTGCCAGAGCGCCTCGGCCCGCGCCAGGGCCTCGGGCGTGTCGATGTCGGTCACCACGCCGGCATCGTCCACGGCCAGATCGATGACCGAATCGATCGCACGCATCGACCGCAGGACGGGCGATGCACCCATGTTCCCTTCCAGCGCCGCCAGCTGCGCCCCGCAGCCTGCCGCAAAGCCCACCGGGTGCCCACGCTCGCCCCGGTACTGCGGCTGCACGGCATTCACCCGCCCGCCGAGCGCGGCGGCCACCGCCCGCAGCGTCGCGGGCTGCACCAGCGGCAGGTCGCCCGGCAGGATCAGCCAGCCCGCCGCGTCGGGCGTGGCGCGCACCGCGGCGGCAATCGAATCGCCCATGCCGGGGTGCCCCGCGTCTTCCAGGTGCCACGGCAGGCCGCTCGCGCGCACCGCGTCGAGCGTGCGCTCGAGCACCGGCCGGCCTGCGAGCAGCGCCTTCAGCTTGGAACCCGTGCCGCCGGCCGCGATGAAACGCTCGCCACGGCCCGAGGCCAGCACGATCACGGTCGGGGAGTTCGCCTCTGTCGTCGTCATGGGCGAAGTATGTGCGCAACAATCCCGGCATGACTTCTTCCCCTCTTTCCAAGGACGCGCTGGCCGCGCTGCGCAAGAGCTACGAGCGCGCCGAGCTCGACGAGACCCGCAGCGCCGCCGACCCGATCCAGCAGTTCGAGCGCTGGCTCACCGAGGCCGTCGACGCGCACATCCCCGAGCCCAATGCGATGACGCTGTGCACCGTTGGCAGCGACCTGCGGCCGTCCGGCCGCATCGTGCTCATCAAGGGCTACGACGCGCGCGGCATCGTCTGGTACACCAACTACGACAGCCGCAAGGGCCGCGAGCTGTCGGGCAACCCATATGCCTCGCTGCAGTTCCACTGGGTCGAGCTGGAGCGCGTGGTGCGCATCGAAGGCCGCGTGGAACGCGTCAGCGCCGAGGAGAGCGACGCCTACTACGCCAGCCGCCCGCTCGATTCACGCATCGGCGCCTGGGCCAGCCCGCAGAGCGAAGTGATCAGCGGGCGCGACGTGCTGGTGAAGAACGCCGCCGTGTACGCCGCCAGGCACCTGCTCTCGCCACCGCGCCCGCCGCACTGGGGCGGCTTCCGTCTGGTGCCCGACCGCTGGGAGTTCTGGCAGGGCCGCAAGAGCCGGCTGCACGACCGGCTGCGCTACCGGCTCGAGGGTGCGGACTGGGTGCGCGAACGCCTGGCTCCCTGAGCCTGGCTCAGGCCTCGCAACCGGCCACCTTGAACTCGACGCGCCGATCGAGCGCGTCGCTCGCATCGTCGGCGCCCGTACCGACGATGTTCTCGCGAAAGCCCATGCCGGCTTCGCGCAGCTTCTTCGACAGCGGCGGCGCCTCGCCCACCAGCCGCGCCTTGACGCTGGTCGCGCGCTGCAGCGACAGCCGCTCGTTGACCGCCTCCGAGCCCGTGCGGCTCGTGTGGCCCGTGACCACCACGCACGACTCGATCTGCGCCGCCTGCCGCGCGATCTGGCGCAGCCACATCGGGTAGGCCGCGCTGATCTTCGGGTCGGCCAGGAAGTCGGTCGAGCCTGGCTTGAACAGGAACTTGACGCTCAGGTTGTTGCTCTCGAGCCCCAGCCGCGCCAGCGTGCCGAAGGTGCGCTCGGCGTCGGCCGTGCGGCCCAACTGCGACTGCGTGAGGTACAGCCCGCTGTAGATGCGCAGCTGCTGGCCGTCGGCGCGCTTCGACGCGGCCTCGTAGCGGCTCAGGGCCTCGCTCATGCGGCCGGCCTCGTAGGCGGCGGTGGCCTCCTGCAGCACCGTGGCGGTCGGCAGGCGCTCCAGGTACAGCGCGTCGGCGGCCTGCCCGGCCGGCGTCTCGGCGGTGCGGATGTAGCCCTCCACGCCGCGGTCCTTGCCGTTCACGGGGCTGTCGCGGAAGAAGGCGGTGGGCCGCGTGTCGAGCGAGGCATCGCTGATGCGCGCCACCGACTGCGCGATCACCATGCCGCTCTTGATCTCGGTCATGGCGAGGTTCAGCCGGTACGGCGCGCCCGAGGCGTCCTTGTCGCGCACCAGCGTGCCGTTGAGCACGTACTGCGCGTTGCCGATCTCGTTGGCGTTGAACGGCGTCACGGTGAACTGCTTGAACTGCGCCTGCATGCGCTGCACGATGCGCTGCTCGGCCACGCGCGTCACCTCGGTCTGCTGGCCGCTGGCGCCTTCGAGCAGCGGGTCGATCACGATGCGCCGCTGCGTCAGCGTCGACTCCACCTTGGCCAGGAAGGCCGGCAGCTTCTGGGTCTGCACCATGAGGTCGTCGACCGCCTGGGTGACGGCCTGGTCGAAGGGCATGGCGCTGCTGGGCGCGGGGCGGTGCGCGCAGGCGGTGGCCAGCAGCGCGGCAGTGCACAGCGCCAGCACGCGCCACAGGGTTCGGGGGACGGCGGTGTTCGCTGTGTTCGTGTGGGTCGTGGTCATCAGCACTGGCTCCTCAAGATGGTCATGTCCTGGTCCGACAGCGGCTCGCCCACGGCGGCGCGCATGTTGATCTCGCTGCAGCGTTTCGAAGGCGCGGGGCGCCGCTCGACGGGTTCGCGATGCGCCTCGGGCGCCGGGGCCGGCGCGGCGGTGGCGGTGATCTGCGGGCGCGGCTTCGGCGCCGGCCGCACGACGGCGGGCTTGGGCTCCGCTTCCTTGGCCTGTGGCGCCTCAACCGGCACGGGAACGGCCAGGCAGGGCGTGCGGCACGGCTTGGCCTCGCCCGCCGCATGCGCGCGCGCGCCGTGCAGCGCGATCACCGTCGCGACCACCGCCGTCACTGCAAGGGCAAGGGGCGAAACACGCGCCGGGTAGATCGTCATCAGCCGGCAAATGTAGGGGCGCGAACGCCGCGCGCCAGCCCACCAAACGGCCACCCCTGCCAAACGGCATAGGGCTAGCGCTGTCGCCCAGTCGGGCAAAAGTTCGCGAAAAGCGCGGGAGAAATGGGGGCCGTCAGGGCAACCACTGCACCCAGACCATCACCAGCGTGAGCGTGCCAAGTGCCAACACAGTCGACACCGCCACGCTGGCCGTGACCAGGTCTTCGGCGCTGCGATAGCGCTGCGAGAACAGGAACACGTTGGCGCCGATGGGCAGCGCCGCCGCCACCACCATCACGGTGAGCGGAATGCCGCGCACGCCCAGCAGCCAGCCGATGAGCGCCACCAGCAGCGGGTGCACGAGGTTCTTCACCAGCGCCTGCACCAGCGCGCCGCGCCAGTGGCGCCCGATGGGCGTGAGCGCGAGCGTGATGCCCACCATCACCAGCGCGACCGGCCCGAAGGCCTGGCCCAGCAGCTGGATCGGCTTGTCGATCACCTCGGGCATCACGAGCCCCGTCTGAGCGAACAGCAGGCCCGCGATGATGGGCAGCGGCACCGGATGGATGATGGCGTTGCGCAGCGCGCGCCCCACGGTGCGCGCCATGGAGCGCCGGTCGGCGCCGCTCACCGCCGCGTGCTCGCGCGCCACGGCCAGCTCGAGCACCACGGTGGCGCTGGTCATGAGCACGAGCGAATGCAGCGAGATCAGCGTGAGCAGCACCACCATGCCGGGCTCGCCGTAGGCCAGGCCGATCAGCGCGATGCCGATCATCACGGTGTTGCTGTAGGTGTTGGCCAGCGCGAGCACCGCGCCCGTGCGGTTGAAGCCGCGCCACGCGAGCGTGGCCGCGAACAGCAGGCCCGAGGCGATGAAGTACGCCGCCACGGGCTTCAGGCTCAGCTGCTGCACGTGCACCGTGCCCATGGCGCGAAACAGCAGCGCGGGCGCGAGCAGCAGGAAGATGAGGTTCGACAGGTCTTTCACCGCATTGCCGCCGATCCACCGGCGCCGTCCGGCGAGGTAGCCGGCGGCAATGAGGAGAACGACGGGCAGCAGGGAAGAAATGACGAACGAATTCACCCGGCGAGGATAGCGCGCGCCCGTCGCTCAAAAGGTTGGAACGTCAGAACGTGACGCGCAGGCCCACCTTCAGCGAACGCCCCGGCAGCGGCGCCTTCGGGAACACCGTGGTCGTCAGGATCGAGGTCGGCGTGTAGGCCAGCGTGTTCCCGATGTTGTCCATGCGCGCGTACCAGGTGAGGTTGGCGCGCTGCACCTTCATGCGGTAGCTGATGGACGCGTTCCACAACGTGTACGCGTCCGTCTCGCGCGCGCCCACGCTCGGCACCCGGCGCTGCGCCGCGTTGTAGTCGAAGCCGACGCGCGCGGTCCACGGCCCGTTGCCGTAGGCCAGCGTGGCGCCCAGGCGCAGCGGCGCGATGCGCGGCAGCGGCTCGCCGGTGTCGAGGTTTTTCGCGCGCACGATGTCGCCGCGCCATTCGAGGTCGAGCGTGGCCGCGTCGGCCATGCGCGCGAAGCCGTCGGCGCCCAGCAGCCGCAGGTTGCCGTTGGCCTCGATGCCGGTGAAGCGCGCGCGCATGCCGCCGTAGCGGTACTCGGCCAGCGTGTCGGTCGCCTCGGGGTCGGTGACGACCTGCCCTTCCTCGTCGAGCGTGCGGCCCGACGCGGTCAGGCCGATGTAGTTGCGAAAGCGCGTGACGTACGCGTTCACGCGGGCCGTGTTCGGGCCCGACTTCCATTGCGCGCCCAGGTCGAAGCCGGTGGACTTTTCCTTGCCCAGGTTCGGGTCGCCCACTTCCCAGGCCGCCGTGGCCACGTGCGGGCCGTTGGCGAGCAGTTCGTAGTCCTTCGGTGCGCGCTCGGTGTAGGCCAGGTTCGAGGTCAGCTGCCACTGTGGCGTGAGGTTGACCAGCGCGCCGAACGCCGCGCTGTGCGGGTTGAAGGTGCGCTCGCCGATGGCGAAGCGCGTCACCGACAGGTCGTCGGGGTAGCCCAGCGAGCGCACCGTGACCTTCTCGGTGCGCGCGCCGAAGCTCAGGCGGCCCCACGAGGTGCCGAGCTCTTCGTGCAGGAACAGCGCGTTGGAGCGCGTGCGGCTGTGCGGCGCGAAGGCCTCCGAGCCGTCGGCGGCGAAGCGGTTGGTCTCGCGGCTGAAGCCGACGAGGCCTTCGAGGTTGCCGATCTTTTCGTGCCGCGCCTCGATGCGCAGGTCGTTGCTCAGGTTCGAGAAGGTGGTGCCGGCCTCGCGGCCCTCGAACTCGGTGTGGCGGTAGTCGGTGCGGCTCACCTTCGCGTGGATGCTGCGGATGAAGCCGCCCGGGCGCCATTCGCCTTCCAGCGCGTAGCGGTCGGACTTCATGCCGATGGTCACGTCGTCCTCGGCCACGGTGCCGTAGTTGCTGCGGTAGGTGCTGGCGGAGGCGCCGATCCAGCCCTGGCTGAAGAACAGCGTGCCGCCGACCGCGCCGCCGTGCGCCTCGTTCTGGGAGTTGCAGATGCGACGCGCGAGCGACAGGCGCCCGGGCTTGCTGCATTCGAGGTCGACCGGCACCGCCACATCTTTCGAATCGCGGTTGAAGGCGTCGACGTGCAAGGCGAAGCGGTCGTTGCCGCCTTCGAGCAGCACGCCGCCGCTCTTTTCCTTGTTGCCGCTGGCGTAGCCCAGATCGGCACGGCCGCCGAAGCCGTTGATGGGCTCGGTGGGGATGCGGTTGTCGATCACGTTGACCACGCCGCCCACGGCGCTGCCGCCGTACTGCAGCGCCGAGGGGCCGCGCAGCACCTCGATGCGCTCGGTCACCAGCGCGTCGATGGGCACCGCGTGGTCGTAGCTCAGCGCCGAGGCGTCGGGCGCGCCACCGCCGTTCTGCAGGATGCGGATGCGGTCGCCGTCCTGCCCGCGGATGCTGGGTCGGCTGGCGTTGGGGCCGAAGTAGCTGCTGCTCACGCCGGGCAGGTTGTTCAGCGTTTCGCCGAGCGTCGATTCGGAGCGCAGCAGCAGCTGGTCGCCCGACAGCGAGGTGGTCGGCGCGATCAGGTCGCTCGCGCCCAGCGGGTTGCCGGTGACGGTGACTTCGCGCAGGCTGGTGGCGTCAGCGGCCGGGGCGGCGGCGGTGTCGGCGGTCTGGGCCAGGCTCGCCACCGAGGCGAGCGAAAGAACGGCAGCGCCGATGGCGTTGCGACGGAATTGGGGGGTCATGAAGAAAGAACACTCGTTGAATCGGGGAACGACCGGCTGCCCTCACCCGCCCGAAGGGGGTGCGGCCACCGGAACACGGGGGATTCAGCGAGTGGACGGCGGGCCGCGCGCGTCGAAGAGCGCGACCCAGCGGGCGATGGCTTCGCCCTGCAGATAAGCAAACGTGGCCGCCGGCAGCAGCATCGGCAGCACCACCAGCGGCACGCCGGGCACGCCCGTGCCGTGCGCGAGCTGGTCGTACAGGCGGCAGTCGGCGTCGTCGTGCACGCCGAACAGGCTGGCCAGCGTGTGGCCGCTGTCGTGCCGGTGCGCGGCCTGTGCCTGCGCCGCCGCTGCAGCGGCGGGCAGGCCCGGCACGTGCAGCGAACGGTGCATCAGCCCCATCGTGCCGGCGAACCAGAGCGCGAACGCCAGCGCGACGACGAGCGCACGCGTGGTGCGCGTCATGCGGGTCGGGGTCTGGCGCAGGGTGGCGGACACGGGGCGTGAAAGAAGAGACTCAGGCCTTGACGCGCGAAGCGAAGGTCTTCTGGAACTTCTCGACCTTCGGGCCGACCACGAACGCGCAGTAGCCCTGGTTCGGGTGGTTCAGGAAGTAGTCCTGGTGGTAGGCCTCGGCCGTCGAGTAGTTGGCCAGCGGCGCCACCTCGGTCACCACGGGCGCGCTGTAGGTCTTGCTGGCCTCGATCTCGCGGATGACAGAGTCGGCGACCTCTTTCTGGGCGTCGCTCGTGGTGTAGATGCCGCTGCGGTACTGGGTGCCGACGTCGTTGCCCTGGCGGTTGAGCGTGGTGGGGTCGTGCACCACGAAGAAGATCTCGAGCAGCTCGCGCAGGCTGATCTGCGCCGGGTCGAATTCGAGCTTCACGACCTCGGCATGGCCGGTGCGGCCGGTGCAGATCTGCTCGTAGCTCGGGTTCACCGTTTGGCCGTTGCTGTAGCCCGATTCGACGTCCAGCACGCCCTGCACCCGGTCGAACACCGCCTCGGTGCACCAGAAGCAGCCTCCGCCGAGCACGATGGTTTCGGTGGGCGACGGTGAGGAAGACATGGCGCGGCTCCGGGTGGGTTGGAAAAAGCGGGGACCGGTATTGTCGCGGCTTGACGGGCCGGATGCCGGTCACTACATTACTAACCCGTCAGTCATTAACACCATGGCCTCCCCCCGCTCCCTCGTCGACAAGTTCTGCCCGCTGCCGTCCAAGCGCGAGCGGCGCAAGGAGGCGCGTCCGGGCGAGTTGTTGGCGGCGGCGCTCGACCTGTTCGTCGAAAAGGGCTTTGCCGCCACCCGCTCGGAAGAAGTGGCGGCCCGCGCCGGCGTGTCCAAGGGCACCCTCTTTCTGTACTTTCCGAGCAAGGAAGAGCTGTTCAAGGCCGTGGTGATCGAAAACCTCGGCGGCCGTTTCACAGAGTGGAACGCCGAATTCGAGGCCTTCGAGGGCACGACGGCCGAGATGCTGCGCTACTGCATGAACGTCTGGTGGGAGCGCGTCGGCCTGACCAAGGCCTCGGGCCTGACCAAGCTGATGATGAGCGAAGGCGGCAATTTCCCCGAGCTGGCGGAGTTCTACCGCCAGCAGGTGGTGCGCCCCGGCCACGACCTGCTGCGCCGCATCCTGCAGCGCGGCATCGACCGCGGCGAGTTCGTGCCCATGGACATCGACCACGCCATCTACTCGGTGGTCGCCCCCATGGTGTTCCTCATGCTCTGGAAGCATTCGGCCATGGTCTGCGTCGACGGCGTGAGCACGCTCGACCCCGAAAAATTCATCGCCACCCAGTGCGAAACCGTGCTTCACGGTCTGTGCGTGCGCCCCGGGAGCCCCGCATGACGGCCATCGGATGGCCGACTGGCGCGGTGGCGTCATCGGTGCGACCTAAAATTGAAGGTTTGTCCCGTCCAGAGCCTTCAAGGAAAGCCACGCCATGAACCCCACGCCCACCCTCGAGCGCTTGCGCTTCAACATGATCGAACAGCAGATCCGTCCCTGGGACGTGCTGGAGTCGGACATCCTCGAGCTGCTGGCCGAGATTCACCGCGAAGACTACGTGCCCGACGCGCACCGCACGCTGTCCTTCTTCGACATGGAACTGCCGCTGCTCGACGGCTCGGTGCCCGGCGAATTCATGCTGTCGCCCAAGGTCGAGGCCCGCACGCTGCAGGACCTGCACATCCAGAAGCACGAATCGGTGCTCGAGATCGGCACCGGCTCCGGCTTCATGGCCGCCCTGCTCGGCGCCCGCGCGGCCCAGGTGCTGTCGCTCGAGATCAACCCCGTGCTGGCCGCCCGTGCCGCCGAGACGCTGCGCAGCAACGGCGTGACGAACGTCGAAGTGCGCCACGCCGACGGCGCCGTGCCGCTGACCAGCGGCCCGAGCTTCGACGTGATCGTGCTCAGCGGCTCGGTCGCGCGCATTCCGCAGAACCTGCTCGGTTCGCTCAAGGTCGGCGGCCGCCTGTCGGCCATCGTCGGCGACGAGCCCATGATGCGCGCCCATTTCGTGACCCGCACCAGCGAAAGCAAGTGGGAAACGATCCAGCCCTGGGACACCGTGGCGCCGCGCCTGCTGAACTTCCCCGAGCCCTCGCGCTTCGCGTTCTGATCGAGCGGCCCACCGAATGATCGATCAAGTCCGCCCCGCCGACCTGGCCGCCTGGTTCGCACAGGACGCCGACGCCGCCCCCGTGCTGCTCGACGTGCGCGAGCCCTGGGAGTTGCAGACGGCGAGCGTCGCGCCGCAGGGCTTCACGCTGGTCGCGATCCCGATGAACGAGATCCCCGGCCGGCTGGCCGAACTCGCCGCCGGCGACGGACAGCCCGCGCCCCGCATCGCCTGCCTGTGCCACCACGGCGCCCGCAGCCAGCGCGTGGCCGCTTTTCTGCACCAGAACGGCTTTGACTCGCTCGCCAACGTGGCGGGGGGCATCGACGCCTGGTCGGCGCAGCACGACCCGAACGTGCCGCGCTACTGATTCTTTCCCTCCCAAGGACGTTCAATGCCTCCCAGGCCCCGGCTTCTGCCACTTTCCGCAGCCCTCGCAAGCGCCATTGCGAGCCTGCTCGCACTGCCGGCCCAGGGCCAGACACTGAACGAACTCTACGATTCCGCGCGCGGCTTCGACGCCACCTACCAGGGCGCGCGGGCCCAGTACGAGGCCAACCGGGCGCGCGCCGCGCAGGCCAAGGCCGGCATCCTGCCGGCCGTCGGGCTCACCGCGGGCGTGAACCGCAGCAACCTGGACATCGACACCCTGACCGGCACCGGCCGCGGCAGCAGCGCCTCGCGCGACTTCACCACGCAGAACGTCGGCATCAATGCCACGCAGCCGCTGTACCGCCCCGCCAACTGGGCCACCTACGAGCAGGGCAAGCGCCAGGCCGAGGTGGCGCAGGCGGTGCTCACCATCGCCGAGCAGGACCTCATCGTGCGCGTGAGCCAGGCCTACTTCGACGTGCTCGCCAGCCAGGACAGCCTGGCCCTGGTGCGCGCGCAGAAGGTGGCCGTGGCCGAGCAGCTGGCCTCGGCCAAGCGCAACTTCGAGGTCGGCACTTCCACCATCACCGATTCGCGCGAGGCCCAGGCCCGCTACGACCTCGTGATCGCCCAGGAAATCGCCGCCGAGAACGACCTGCAGGTCAAGAAGGTGGTGCTCGACCAGCTGGTCGGCCGCCCGGGCAGCGTGCCCGTGCCGCTGGCCGCGCCGGTCCTGCTGCCGACCGCGCAGCCCGCCGACATCAACGCCTGGGTGGCGCAGGCCGACGAGGTGCATCCGGCGATCCGCCAGGCGCGCCTGGGCCTGGACGTGGCCGGGCTCGAGGTGCAGAAGGCGCAGGCCGGCCACAAGCCCACGCTGGACGCCAACCTGGGCTACAACGTCACGCGCAACCCGACCGGCACCAGCACCAGCACCGTGGGCACGCGCGTCAACGCCGCCACGGTCGGCGTCACCTTCAACCTGCCGCTGTTCGCGGGCTTCGCCACCGAGAACCGCATCAAGGAAACGCTGGCCCTCGAAGACCAGTCGCGCAGCGTGCTCGAGGGCACGCGCCGCAGCGTGGCGCAGGCCACGCGCGCGGCCTACCTCGGGCTGGTGTCGGGCGCCGGCCAGGTGAAGGCGCTCGAAGCGGCCGAGTCCTCCAGCCAGAGCGCGCTCGACGCCAACAAGCTGGGCTACCAGGTGGGCGTGCGCATCAACATCGACGTGCTCAACTCGCAGAGCCAGCTGTTCCAGACCAAGCGTGACCTCGCGCAGGCGCGCTACAACGTGCTGCTGGGCAACCTGAAGCTGCGCCAGGCCAACGGCACGCTGACGACCGACGACATGAACGCGATCAACGCGACGCTGGCGCGCAATGGCAGCACGCCTGCAGTGCCTGCCGCGACGACGGGCGCGCCTGTGGTGCCCGTGACGCCGCCGGCCATTCCGGTGGTGCCGCCGGTGCCGGTGCAGCCGTTCAACCCGCCCGCGCCGACGATACCGTCGGCACCGCCGCCGCCGGTGATCCTGAACCCGCCGGTGCGCTGACCCGGCAACGGGTCACGCCATCAATCCAGCGTGGGTTCGGCCCGCGCCGCTTCGGGCGGCGCGCTGTCGTCGCCGGCCACCGGTGTCGTCACCGGCTCTGCCGCCTGCGCAATCGCCAGCACCGCCGCCGCCGTGCGTTCGGCCGCGCCACGGTTCGACGACGAAAACGCCAGCGCGGCCTGCGCCATCGCGGCGCGGCGCTCGGGGTTCTCGACCAGCTTGAGCGCGGCCGTCACGGCCTGCTCCATGCCCTCGACGCGCAGCGACGCGCCCGCCGCGAGCGACAGCTGCGCCGCCTCGGCGAAGTTGAAGGTCGAGGGGCCCATGACCACCGGGCAGCCGCAGGCCGCCGGCTCGATGAGGTTCTGCCCGCCCAGCGGCTCGAAGCTGCCGCCGAGCAAGGCCACGTCGGCCAGGCCGTAGTACAGCGCCATCTCGCCCAGCGAATCGCCGAGCCAGATCTCGGCCTCGGCCGGCTGGCCGGCCGCGCTGCGGCGCGCCACGGCGAAGCCTTCGGCCTCGATGAGCGCCGCCACTTCGTCGAAACGCTGCGGATGGCGCGGCACGATCATCCATTGCACGTCGTGCACGCGCTTGGCGATCGAGCGGATCGCGCCCTGCTCGGGCGGCACCGGCGAGGTGGCGCCGAAGCGCTTGAGCACCTCGAGCAGCAGGCGTTCTTCGCCATCGCGCGAGCTGGCCAGCACGACCATCGGCCGTGGCAGATGCTCGCGCAGCGACACGGCCGTGGCCAGTTGCCGCGCGTCGGGCGTGGCGTCGAACTTGAGGTTGCCGTAGATCCCGGCCACCTTGGCGCCCAGCGACACCAGCCGGTGCGCGTCGGCCTCGGTCTGCGCCCAGACGGCGGCGAGCGCCGAGTACGCCGGCCGCGCCAGCCCGCTGAGCCGTTCGGCCGCGGCGCGCGATTTCTCGTTGAGCCGCGCATTGGCCAGCACCAGCGGAATGCGGCGCTCGGCGCAGGCGGCGGCCATCTCGGGCCAGACCTCGGTTTCCATCAGCACGCCGATGCGCGGCTGGAAGCGGTCGAGAAAGCGGGCGACGGCGCCCGGCGTGTCCCACGGCTGCCAGACCTGCGTGTCGCCGGGCTCGAGCAGCTTGGCGCCCTCTTCGCGGCCCGTGGCGGTGCCGTGCGTGAGCAGGATCGGAATGCCCGGGTACTGGCGCCGCAGCTCGGCGATCAGGATGGCGGCGGCGCGCGTCTCGCCCAGCGAGACGGCGTGCACCCAGCACTGGGCAAAGCCGGTGGTGGCGTCGTCATAGTGGCCGAAGCGCTCCTCGACGGCCACGGCATAGCCGGGCTCGGCGATGGCGCGGCGGCGCAGCTTGCGGCGGACCAGCGGTTGGACGGCGGTGGTGAAGACGCCGTAGAGGCGAAGCAGCAGGGAACGCACAGGTTCTTCAGTGGGCAGCAGCGGCCAGCGTGGCGTCGGGCTTGACCGTTCGCAGCACCGCAAGCATCTCGGTCTCGATGCGTTGGAGCGCCGCCTCGGTCTGGCCTTCGAAGCGCAGCACCAGCACGGGGGTGGTATTGGAAGCGCGGATCAGCCCGAATCCATCGGGCCAGTCCACGCGCAGGCCGTCGATGGTCGAGACCTGGGCGGGCGCGTCGAAGCGCGCGTTCTGCACGAGCCGGGCGACCAACGCGTGCGGCTCGCCTTCGGCGCAGGCGACGTTCAGTTCGGGGGTCGAGAAGCTGGTGGGCAGCGCATTGAGCACGGCGTTCGCGTCCGGGTGCTTGCTCAGGATCTCGAGCAGGCGGCAGCCGGCGTAGGTGCCGTCGTCGAAACCGTACCAGCGCTCCTTGAAGAAGATGTGGCCGCTCATCTCGCCGCCCAGCGGCGAATCGATTTCCTTCATCTTCGCCTTGATGAGCGAGTGGCCGGTCTTGTAGATCATCGGCGTGCCGCCCGCGGCCTCGATGGCCGGCGCCAGGCGCTGCGAGCACTTCACGTCGTAGACGATGGTGCCGCCGGGCACGCGCGAGAGCACGTCCTGCGCGAAGAGCTGCATCTGGCGGTCGGGGAAGATGTTCTGGCCGTCCTTCGTGACGATGCCCAGCCGGTCGCCGTCGCCGTCGAAAGCCAGGCCCAGCTCGGCCTGGCCCTTGGCCAGTTCGGCCATCAGGTCCCGGAGGTTGTCGGGCTTGCTCGGATCGGGGTGGTGGTTGGGGAAGTTGCCGTCGACCTCGCTGAACAGCTCAACCACGTCGCAGCCGATGGCGCGGAAGATGGCCGGCGCGGTCGCACCCGCGATGCCGTTGCCCGAATCGACCACGATCTTCATGGGGCGTGCCAGCTTGATGTCGCCCACGATGCGCTGCACGTAGGCGTCGGTGACGTCGACCTTGCGCACGCTGCCGCCGGGCGCCAGCGTGGCGCTGCCGTCTTCCATGGTCTTGCGCAGGCCCTGGATCTCGTCGCCGTAGATCGCGCGACCGGCCAGCACCATCTTGAAGCCGTTGTAGTCCTTCGGGTTGTGGCTGCCCGTGACCTGGATGCCGCTGGTGCACAGCGTGTGGGCCGCGAAGTACAGCATCGGGGTCGTGACCGCGCCGATGTCGATCACCTCGACGCCGGTGGCGACCAGGCCGTCGATCAGCGCGTCCACCAGCGCCGGGCCCGACAGGCGCCCGTCGCGGCCCACGGCCACCGCGGTCTCGCCGGCCGCGCGGGCTGCGCTGCCGAAGGCACGGCCCAGCGCCTCGGCCACTTCGACATCGAGACTGAGGGGCACGACGCCGCGGATGTCATAGGCCTTGAAGATCGATGCGCTGAGCTGCATGAAGGGCGGGGTCACTGTTGGTTCGGAGTCGGGCATTGTAGGCAACGCGTTGTAGACATCGATGTCCGAAAACGGCCAGTTGAAACGAGTCGAAACCGTATCATTTCCCCATGTCTACCGCCCACGCCCCCTCCGAAGTGCTCGAGAGCGACGCCTGCTACCTGGCGATGAAGACGCACGACGCGCGCTTCGACGGCTCGTTCTTCACGGCCGTGACCTCCACCGGCATCTACTGCCGGCCGGTGTGCCGCGTGAAGCTGCCGCGGCGCGAGAACTGCCGTTTCTTTCGCCACGCAGCGCAGGCCGAGGCCGCAGGCTTCCGGCCCTGCCTGCGCTGCCGGCCCGAGCTGGCACCGCGCGCGGCCAGCTGGTCGACCGAAGATGCCTCGCGCATCCTCGCCTTGCAGGCGGCGCGCTTGATCGACGAGCCCGATGCCTGGTCGGAAGAAGGCCCCGGCGCGGCGCAGATCGCGGCCCGCCTGGGCGTGAGCGACCGCCACCTGCGGCGCATCTTCGAGGCGCAGTTCGGCGTGTCGCCGCTGCAGTACCTGCAGACGCGCCGCCTGCTGGCCGCCAAGCAGCTCATCGCCGACACGCGCCTGCCGATGACGCAGGTGGCGCTGGCCAGCGGCTTCGCGAGCGTGCGGCGCTTCAACGCGGCCTTCGTGGAGCACTACGGGCTCAACCCGAGCGCGCTGCGCCGCGCGGGCGGCACCGAAGGCGGTGAAGGCAAGGCCATCGAGGTGCGGCTGGGCTTTCGCCCGCCCTACGACGCGAACGCCATGCTCGGCTTCTTCGCACGGCGCGCGCTGCGCGGCGTCGAGACCGTGCACACCGCCGACGGCAAGGAGCCCGCCAAGGGCAGCACGCCCACCTATGTGCGCCTGGCGCGCACCCTGCGCGTGCAGCAGGGCGGGCAGGCGCACGCCGGCTGGCTGCAGCTGCGCTTCGACCTCGAACGCGAGCAGGTGCTGCTGGCCGTGAGCGATTCGCTGGCCACGGTGCTGCCCATCGTCATCAGCCGCGCACGCGCCCTGTTCGACCTCGACGCGGAGCCGATGGCCATCAACGCCGCGCTGCATGCGGCCTTTCCGCACGGCGACGGGCTGCGCGTGCCGGGCACGGTCGACGGCTTCGAGCTCGCGGTGCGCGCGGTGCTGGGCCAGCAGATCACCGTGGCCGCGGCGCGCACGCTGGGCTCGCGGCTGGTCGAGGCTTTCGGCGACGTGATCGACACGCCCATCGACGGCCTGAGCCGCCTCTTCCCCACGCCCGCCGCGCTGGCGGCGGCCAGCGGCGACGCGCTCGGGCAGCTGGGCATCGTGCGCCAGCGGCAGGCCGCGCTGCAGGCCATCGCGCGCGAAGTGGCCTCGGGCCGGCTGGCACTGCATGCGGGCGCCGACGTGCCCTCGACCCTCGCGGCGCTGCAGGAGCTGCCCGGCATCGGCGCCTGGACCGCGCAGTACATCGCGATGCGCGCCCTGCGCTGGCCCGACGCCTTTCCCGCCGGCGACGTGGCCCTGCAGAAGGCGCTGGGCGTGACCACCGCGCGCGCCGCGGGCGAGGCCTCGCAGGCCTGGCGCCCCTGGCGCAGCTACGCCGTGCTGCGGGCCTGGCACACGCCGCCCGCGCCCTCCGAACCGGCACCGGCCGCCGCGCCGACCGCCACTTCTTCCGACCTCGCAACGGCAGGCCCCGTGCCTGAAAGACCATGAAATTCAAGCGCACCGTCATCTACACCTCGCACACCGACACGCCGCTGGGCGGCGTCACGATGGCCGCCACCGACCAGGGCCTGGCCGGCGTCTGGTTCGACCACCAGCGCCACTGGCCCGACACCACGGGCTGGCAGACCAAGGACGACCACCCCGCGCTGGTCGAGGCCGCCGCGCAGCTGCGCGACTACTTCGCGGGCCGCCGCAGCCACTTCGACATGCAGCTCGACCTGTCGCACGGCACGGCCTTCCAGCAGGGCGTGTGGCAGGCGCTGCTGGCCATCCCGGCCGGCGAGACCACGACCTACGGCGCGCTGAGCCAGCGCGTGGGCAACCCGGCCGCGGTGCGCGCGGTGGGCGCGGCGGTCGGGCGCAACCCGATCAGCGTGATCGTGCCCTGCCACCGCGTGCTGGGTGCAGACGGCTCGCTGACCGGTTACGCTGGCGGGCTCGAGCGCAAGACCGCCTTGCTCGAACTCGAGACCGGCAAGTAAGACAGAAGAAAACACCGCCCATGGCGCAGCGCCACATCCCCTCGCTGTGGCGCCGCGCCAATCCCCAAAGAGACGCATGACCACAACGAACAACAACAGCACCGTCGCCCCCTCGCCTTCGCCCGCCCCCGCCGCGCTCGCGCCCAAGGCGTGGCTCATCGATCTCGTGCTGCTGGGCGCGCTGTGGGGCGCCTCTTTCCTGTTCATGCGCATCGGCGCGGCGGAGTTCGGCGCGCTGCCGACCGCGGCCGTGCGCGTGGTCATCGCGGCGCTGTTCCTGCTGCCGATCGCGCTGCTGCGCGGCCAGGGGCCGTCGATCGCCAAGCACTGGAAGGCCAGCCTCACGGTCGGCATCTTCAACTCGGGCATGCCCTTCGCGCTGTTCTGCTTTGCGCTGCTGACCATCAACACCGGCCTGGCGGCGGTGCTCAACGCCACCACGCCGATGTTCGGCGCGCTGGTGGCCTGGGCCTGGTTCCGCGAGCGGCCGAACGGCTCGCGCCTCGTCGGCCTGGTGATCGGTTTCGCGGGCGTCGCGATGCTCGCCAGCCGCAGCGCCGGCCTGCATGCCGGGGCCAGCAACCACGCCGCGCTGTGGGCCGTGCTGGCCTGCCTGGCGGCCTGCCTGTGCTACGGCATCTCGGCCAGCGCCACGCGGCGCCACCTGTCCGGCGTGCCCGCGCTGACCACGGCCACCGGCAGCCAGATCGGCGCCAGCCTGTTCCTCGCGCTGCCCGCGATCTGGCTCTGGCCCGCGCAGATGCCCAGCCTGCGCGCGTGGCTGGCGCTGCTGGCCCTGGGCATCGCCTGCACGGGCGTGGCCTACATCCTGTTCTTCCGACTCATCGAACGCGCCGGCCCGGCCCGCGCCCTCACCGTGACCTTCCTCGTGCCGGTGTTCGCGCTGTTCTACGGCGCCGTGTTCCTGGGCGAGCAGATCACGCAGTGGATGCTGATCTGCGCCTTCGTGATCGTGTGCGGCGTGGCGCTGTCGACCGGCATCGTCAAGCTGCCGTCGCTGCGCAAGGCCGCGGGCTGAGTTTTCTTCAGACCACGCCTGCGACCACGTTCACCGACAGGGCCAGCACGAGCATGTTGAAGGCGAAGGCAAGCACGCTGTGGATCAGCGTGATGCGCCGCATCTCGTGCGAGGTGGCCTGCACGTCCGACACCTGCGAGGTCATGCCGATCACGTAGGCGTAGTACATGAAGTCGAAGTAGTCGGGCGCCTCCTTGCCCGGAAAGTCGAGCCCGCCGTCGGAGGCGCTGTCCTTGCGGTCGATGTAGTAGCGGTGCGCGTAGTGGAAGGCGTAGATCGTGTGCATCATCAGCCACGAGCCCGCCAGTGCCACCAGCCCTAGCGCCACGTGCGCGCCGCGCGCCCAGCCGCTGAGCTGGCGCACCTGCTGCAACAGCATCGCGATGGCGACCACGCTCACGCCCACCGCCACCAGCATCGACACCAGGATCACGACGTTGGGCTGGTCCAGCTGCTGCGCGCGCTCGCGCGTGCGCTGGGCGTCGAAGGTCTCGGCCAGCCACCAGCTGAGCACCTGGTACACCACCACGCCTGCGCACCAGCCGGCCAGCGCGCGCGCCGTGAGGCCCATCGGCCAAGGCACGAGCGCCACCGCGACGGCCGCCGCGGCCCCGTAGAGAAGACGTTGGGGACCGGTGGTGGTGGAAAGGTGTTCGCGCATGGGCGGACTGTAGCGCCGCGGCATGCGTCGGCGTGCGATCGGCAATTTCCTACAGGCACATCGGCCAACGGCGCATGCGCGGCGCGGTGCCCCGTCACTAAGGTGATGCGGTTTCAGGGAGCCTCAGCCCGGAGGCATCGCGCCACGCACATGCCCGAGGCATCTTTCACCCGAAGGATTTCTTTCATGCTGTTGCTTCGTTCGCGTCCGTTCGACCGGACCGCGAGATTCGGCGCCCTGGCCGGAACCGGCGCCCTCTGCCTTCTGTGCTTCGCACCCTTTGCTGCGGCCGAGCCCTCGCCGGCACTGGACCGTTTCAGCTTCTCGGTGGGGGCCTTCAGTGCCGATCCCAAGTTCAGCGCCTCGGTCGAAACCCCCTACGGCGTGCTGCGCTCGAACGAGCTCAAGCCGGGGCGCGTGACCATGCCGCGCATCTCGGCCGACGTGCTGATCGGCGACAGCCAGGGCCTGTCTTTCGACTACTACCGCTACAAGCGCGACTACGAAGGACAGGTGGCGGGCAACACCTCGTTCGGCAGCTTCGGCTCGCTGAGCGCCATCGGCAACGCGAACCTCTCGGCCCAACTCGACTTCGCCAAGCTCGCCTACAAGTGGTGGCTCGGCTCGGGCAACACCGTCTTCGGCCTGGGCGCCGGCGCGGCCTACTACCGCGCGACGCTCGGCGCCAGTGCGCTGGTCGGCGTGAACGGACAGGTGCGTTCGGTCAGCGAGCGCTCGAGCGACAACGCCATCGCGCCCCTGCTCGAGGTCGGCGTGCGCCACGCGATCACGCCCGACCTTCGGCTGTTCGCCGACGCCTCCGGCGTGTGGAAAAGCAGTGGCCGTTTCCACGGCAACATCTACAACGCCGCAGCCGGCGTGGAGTGGTTCCCGGTGAAGAACGTGGGCCTGGTGCTGTCGTATGGCGTGACCAACATCGACCTCACGCGCGAGGGCGGCTTCGCCGATTCGCGCCTCAAGGTGCGGCTGCAGGGGCCTTCGGCCTTCCTCAAGGCCCGCTTCTGACGCGGCCCCGGCGGGCGGCCGGCGCCGCATAGCCACTCTTCGCAAGACCGGCAGGCGGTGCCGGTCTTAGTCTGCGCTCCGATCGAACACCCCCAACGACCGGAGACACGCCCCCATGCCCGCCGCCCGCACCGAGCCCACGCCCTCCTCCTTCCAGCGCATCGCCCGCATCGCGCTGGGCGACGTGATCCACCGCAGCGCGCGGCGCTTCGGCGCGCGCACCGCGCTCATCGAAGGCGAGCACCGCATGAGCTACAGCGAGCTCGACGCCGCATCGAACCGCTTCGCGCACCACCTGCTGGGCCTGGGCCTGGCCAGCGGCGAGCGCGTGGCCATGCTGTGCAACAACTCGATCGAGATGGTGGTCGCGCTGCTGGGCATCCAGAAGGCCGGGCTCGTGTGGGTGCCGATCAACACGGCGCTCGCGGTCGATGCCATCGGCTACATCCTCGAACACGCCGAAGCGCGGCACCTGGTGATCGACACCGCGCTGCACGCCAAGCCCGAGCTGCGCCAGCTGCTCGACACCGCGGCCGTCTCGCCGCTGCTGTGCGTGCTCGACGGCGACACGCCGCCGCCCGGCGTGCCCACCGTGGCGCAGGCCATTGCGCAGGGCCCCGCCACGCTGCCCGACGTGCCTATCGACAGCGACCAACTCGCGCTCATCATGTACACCAGCGGCACCACCGGCCGACAGAAGGGCGTGATGCATTCGCACGCCTCGGTGCACTCGGTGCTCCAGAGCAACATGCTCGAATGGGGCGGCGGCCCCGCGCACCACGACGTGTGGAGCAACGTGCTGCCGCTCTTTCACTGCGGGCAGCACACGGTGCTGATGTCGGCGCTCGCGGTGGGCGGCACGAATGTCATCCTGCGCGGCTTCGACCCCGGCGCGATGCTCGCCGCCATCGAGCGCCACAGGATCACCGTGACGGTCGGGCTGCCCATGATGTACGGCGCGCTGCTGGCCCACCCGCAGCGCGAATCGCGCGACCTGTCGAGCCTGCGGCTGTGCGTGTATGCGATGGCGCCGATGTCGCGCACGCTGCTGCTGCGCCTGCTGGATGCGCTGTGCCCGAACTTCGCACTGGCCTCGGGGCAGACCGAGATGTACCCCGGCGCCACCATCTTCGAAACGCACCAGCAGCGCGAGCGCTTCGGCTCGTACTGGGGCGTGGGCACGCTGGTGAACGAGGTCGCGGTGATGGGCGACGAGGGCGAGCTGCTCGCGCCGAACCAGGTCGGCGAGATCGTCTTTCGCGGACCGAACGTGATGCTCGGCTACTACAAGGACCCGCAGGCCACGGCGCACGCGCAGCGCTTCGGCTGGCACCACTCGGGCGACCTGGGCAAGCTGGACGACGACGGGCAGCTGATCTTTCTCGACCGGCTCAAGGACATGGTCAAGTCGGGCGGCGAGAACGTGCCCTCGCTCAAGGTCGAGGAGGTGCTGCTGCGCCACCCGGCCGTGCTCAACGCCGCGGTGGTCGGCCTGCCGCACGAGCGCTGGGGTGAGGCCATCACGGCCTTCGTCACGCGCCGGCCCGATGCGCCGGCAGAGTTCTCGGAAGCCACGCTCACGGCGCACTGCAAGGAGCACCTAGGCGGCTTCGAGGTGCCCAAGGACATCGTCTTCGTGCCCGCGCTGCCGATGACCTCGACGGGCAAGATCCAGAAGTTCGAGCTGCGCCAGGCGCACCAGGGGCACTACCAGCGCGACTGAATCAGGATGACGACAGCTTCTGCAACAGCGACGCGCGCACTTCCTTCTTGAGCACCTTGCCGACCTTGGAGCGCGGCAGGTCGGTCCACACCTCGACCTGCTTGGGTGCCTTCACGCTGCCGATGCGCGACTTGACGAAGGTCTTGATCGCCTCGGCATCCACGCTGCGGCCCGCGTGCAGCTGCAGCACGGCCACCACGCGCTCACCCCACTTCTCGTCGGGCAGGCCGACGACGGCGCTGTCCTGCACATCGGGGTGCTGCATCAGCACCTGCTCCACCTCGGTGGAGTAGACGTTGAAGCCGCCCGAGATGATCATGTCCTTGGCGCGGTCGACGATGTACAGGAAGCCGTCGGCGTCGAGGTAGCCGATGTCGCCCGTGTGGTGCCAGCCGTGGCGCGAGGCCTCCTGCGTGGCCTTCGGGTCCTTGTAGTAGCCGCGCATCACGAGCGAGCCGCGCACCACGATCTCGCCGCTCTCGCCCGTGGGCAGCAAGGCGCCCTCGCCGTTCATGATGCCGACCTGCACCAGCGGCCCGGGGCGCCCCGCCGAGGCCAGGCGCTGGCGCGCCACAGAGCCGTCGGCATTGAAGTGGGCGCGCGGCGGCATCATCGAGACCATCATCGGCGCCTCGGTCTGGCCGAAGAGCTGGGCCATGACGGGGCCGATCTTGTCGAGCGCTTCTTCGAGCCGCGCGGCCGACATGGGCGCGGCGCCGTACCAGAAGCACTGCAGCGAATCGCGTTTCGTCTGCGCCAGCTCGGGGTGCTGCAGCAGCATGTAGATCAGCGTCGGCGGCAGGAAGGTGTGGGTGACGCGCCGGCGCTCGATGAGCGAAAGGAACTCGCTCAGGTCGGGCTTGGGCATGATGACCACGCGCCCGCCCAGCGCCATCACCGGCAGGCACAGCACACCGGCCGCATGCGTGAGCGGCGCGAGCGCCAGGTACACGGGCCGGCCTTCGAAGGGGTAGCCCATGAGGGTCAGCGCCGACATGGCCTCCAGGTTGCCGCCCGACAGCATCACGCCCTTGGGCTGGCCGGTGGTGCCGCCAGTGCCGGCGATCATGGCCACGTCGTCGGGCGGCGCGATGTCGATCGGCGCATCGTCCAGCCCGTCGAGCCATTCGTCCATGGCGGGCGCGAAGGCCTGCCGCTGGTCGAGGCACACCAGCGCCTTCAGTTTCGGCAGCTGCGCGCGCATCTGCTCGACCATGGGCGCGTAGTTGCTGTGGAACACCAGGCAGGCGCAATCGAAGGCATCGAGCACGAAGGCGTTCTCGCTGGCCTCGTTGCGCGGGTTGATCGGGCACCACACGCCACCGGCGCGCGAGATGCCGAACACCGTGGCGAAGGCCAGGGCGTCGTTGCTCGAGAGCACCGCCACCTTGTCCCCGGGCTGGATGCCCGCGCGCTGCAGGCCGCGCGCCACGCGCCAGCTGATGCGTTGCACCTGGCCGTAGCTCAGGTCGGCGTCGCCCATGGTGAGGCACGGCGAATCGGCGCCCTGCTGGGCGCCTTTGTCGAGGTAGTCGACGAGGCGCATGCGCGTCAGCCCATCCGCGTGAGCACGGGTTCCTGCACCAGCCCGAAGCTGCGCAGCGCCCCCAGCAGCTCGCGGTGTCCGAAGGCCTGGCAGCCCGAGGCGAAACCGGCGCGGCGCGGCGCCTGCTGCAGCAGCGAGGCCGCGGCATAGGCCTGCAGCAGGCCGGTCTGCTTGTAGTTGCAGTTGCCGAAGATCACGCAATGCGCGCGCCCCAGCGGACCGGAGGCGTGCACCGAATCGACCGACTTGTTGATGCGCGGGTTCTCGCGCGGCGGCATGGTGTTCATCACGCCCGCGGCCGTCTGGGCCAGCGCGGCATAGCGGTCTTCGTCGTTCATGCCCTCGGTGGCCTTGAGCGCGGCGGCCACGATCTGCGGCACGCCCAGCATCAGCGGCTTGTTGAAGACACCGCCGAGCACCTTCACGTTGGCCACGCGCGGGTCGCGCTTGAACCACACCGGGTGCGAGGTGCCGCCCCAGGGCAATGCCAATGCGGCTTCGTGCTGGCCGGGAATCGACAGGTGGTACAGGCCCGCGTCGGGTTGCCACTCGACGTACTGGTTCTGCTCCAGGTAGAAGGCCTTGGACGTGGCCGCGTTCACCAGGATGGTCTGCGTCGACGCGATGGTCGGGCTGCCGCCCCAGAACACGGCGATGTCGAGCGTGTCCAGGCCGGGTGTTTCCAGGCACAGCTGCGCCGCGATTTCGCCGGTGGTGTACATCTGCGCCAGGCCGGGCGACAGCAGCAGGCCGGCCGCCGCGAACTTGGCGCCGTATTTCTGGTCGAGCGTGATGAGCCAGTCTTGTTCGCCGGTGGTGTCGGTGTAGTGGCAGCCGGCGGCCAGGCAGGCATCGACCACCTCGGGACCGAACTTGGCGAACGGCCCCACCGTGTTGAGCACCACCGAGGCGCCGCTGAAGAGCTCGGTGAGCGCCTCGACCGTGTGCGCGACCTCGACCACTTCGTAGTCGGCGGTCTCGATGCCGGGCACGTTCGACTTCATCGCCGCTTCGAGCTTTTCTGCGCTGCGGCCTGCCGCGATGAAGGGGATGTGGTACTCGCGCAGGTACTCGCAGACCAGGCGCCCGGTGTAGCCGGAGGCGCCGTAGACGATGACGGGTTTCTTCTTGCTGCTCATGTTCTTTGCTCCTTGTTGATCGCTCACATGCCCATGCCGCCGTCCACCGCGAGGCCCGCGCCGGTGATGAACCGGGCGGCGTCGGAGCAGAGGAAGACCACCACGTCGGCCATGTCGCCGATCTCGCCGAGGCGGCCCAGCGGCGTCTGGCCGATGACGTCGCCCACGGCGGCCTCGACGCTGGGCGCGAGCCCCGCGGCCACGATGTCGTTGGCGAGCTTCATGCCCATGTCGGTGGGCACGAGGCCGGGGTAGATGCAGTTGACGCGCACGCCGTAGCCCAGCTTGCCGGACTCCATGGCCGCCACGCGCGTGGCGCGGTCGACCGCCGACTTGGTCGCCGAGTAGCCGGCGATGGCGGGAAAGGCGATGGTGGCCGCGACCGATGCGATGTTGACCACCGCCCCGCCGCCGCCCGCGCTGCCGCCGGGGCGCATCGCGCGAAAGGCGTGCTTCATGCCCAGCAGCGTGCCGGCCACGTTCACGTCGAGCATGCGGCGCAGGTCGTCGCCGTCGACGTCGACCACCAGCGAGGTGATCTCGATGCCGGCGTTGTTGACCAGGATGTCGAAGCCGCCGAGCGCCTTCACCGTGGCTTCGGTGGCAGAGGCCCAATCGCCGTCCTTCGTGACGTCGAGCGGGACGAAGCCCACCTTCGCTCCCTCTGCGGAAAGCCGCTGCGCGGTCTCCTTGCCCAGGTCGGCGAGCACGTCGCCGATCATCACCGACGCACCCGCCTGCGCCAACGCCTGGGCAATGCCCGCGCCGATGCCGCGCGCACCTCCCGTCACCAGGGCCTTGCGCCCCGTCAAGTCGAACTTGGCCATCACTTGTCTCCTGTGGATATGTGTATGAGATGGAGCGGTCATGCTAGGAATCGACTTGACGAGTGTCAAGAATTTTTTTGACGACTGCCCAAATTTCGTAAAATGCCTCTGGAATGCACGTACGAGGGATTTCCCACGCCGCGTGCTATGGTTTGCAATCACCAGGAAACACAGCGGCCGGCACTCTGCGGCCTGGCTAGAAATGACCACTCATTCACGGGTAAAGAAGCACGCCGGACGGGTGCAGAAGGCACCGGCCGACAAGTTCGAGCAGCGCCGCGCCGAGCTCGGCGAAGCCGCCCTCACCACGCTGGCCACGCTCGGTTACGCGCGCACCAGCCTGCGCGAAATTGCGCAGAACTCCGAGTTCTCGCATGGCGTGCTGCACTACTACTTCAGCGACAAGGTCGACCTCATCGTCTGCAGCGTCAAGCAGTACAAGGCGCGCTGCGTCACGCGCTACGACCACGCAGTCGACACCGCCACGACGTATGACGAGCTCATGGAAGGCTTCCTGCAGAGCCTGGGCGACACACTGCTTGGCGAAGGCCACGTGCACCGGCTCTGGTACGACCTGCGTTCGCAGGCGCTGTTCGAAGCGGCCTTCCACGACGACGTGGTGCAGATCGACAAGAGCCTCGAAGACATGATCTGGCGCATCATGAGCCGCTTCGCCGAACTCTCGGGGCAAGCCCCCGGCCTGCCGCCCTCGGCCTGCTACGCCCTCTTCGACGGGCTGTTCCTGCAGGCGCTGCTCAAGCACCTCTCGGGCGACACCAAGGCCATCGCCGACATGCAGGCCGACGTGCGGCAATCGATCGAGCGGCTGTTCGCTGCGCCCGTCGCGCCGGCCTCCCGCAAGCGGCGCGCCTGACGCCGCCATGGCGCCGTTCAACACCGCCTACCGGCAGACGCTGCTCGCCGGGCGCCTCACCCTGGGCCTGATGACGCCGCTGGCGCGCCCGCACGGCGCGATGGCCGACCCCGCGATCGAACTGCATCTGGCCCGCCTGGCCGACACGCTCGGCTTTGCCGCGCTGTGGACGCGCGATGTGCCAGTGATGGTGCCGCAGGGCGAAGAGACCGCGGTGCTCGACGAGCCCTTCCTCTGGCTCACCGCGCTGGCCGCCGCCACGCAGCGCATCGCGCTCGGCACCGCCGCCGCCGTGCTGCCGCTGCGCCATCCGCTGCACGTGGCCAAGGCCGCGCTCTCGCTCAACCGCCTGTCGAACGACCGCTTCATCCTCGGCCTGGGCTCGGGTGACCGCGAGGCCGAGTTCGCCATCTTCCAGCAGGACATCGCGCTGCGCGGCGACGTCTTCCGCGAACGCTGGAACCTCGTGCGCTCGGCGCTCGCTCCCGACGCGCAGGAGCGCGCCGCGCTGCACGACGCCACCGGCGGCCACGACCTCATGGCACCGCCCGTCGCGCGCATCGGCATGCTGGTGGTGGGCTCGGCGCGCCAGTCGCTGCAATGGACCGCCGCCCACGCCGACGGCTGGGCCACCTACCACCGCGACGAGGCACGCCAGCAGGGCCGCATCGGCCTGTGGCAGACCGCGCTGCGCGAACGCGCGGGCGGCGAGGCCAAGCCCTTCGTTCAATCGTTGCAGCTCGACCTGCTGGACGATGCCGACGCGCCCGCCGAGCCCATCGAACTCGGCCTGCGCGCAGGACGCCATGCGCTCGTCGACTACCTCTACCGCATGGAAGACGCCGGCGTCGCGCACGTGCTGCTGAACCTCGTTCGCAGCAGCCGGCGGCCCGCGCAGGACGTGGTCGACGAACTCGGCCGCGAGGTGCTGCCGCGCCTGCAAGGCCATGCGCGCACACCGCCCGCCTGACCCGTGCAGAATCCGGCGCTCGCCGTTGTCGCCCCTATTCCAAGGACTTTCCCCATGACCGATCTCTCGCACTTCCCCATCACGAAGAAATGGCCCGCGCAGCACCCTGAGCGCCTGCAGCTGTACTCGCTGCCCACGCCCAATGGCGTGAAGGTGTCGATCCTGCTGGAGGAAACCGGCCTGCCCTACGAGCCGCACCTCGTGAGCTTCGAGACCCAGGACCAGATGTCGCCGGAGTTCCTGTCGCTCAACCCGAACAACAAGATCCCCGCCATCCTCGACCCCAACGGCCCGGGCGGCCAGCCGCTGGCGCTGTTCGAATCGGGCACCATCCTGCTGTACATCGCAGAAAAGACCGGCCAGTTCATCCCGAAGGATGCGGCGGCCCGCTACGAGACCATCCAATGGGTGATGTTCCAGATGGGCGGCATCGGCCCGATGTTCGGCCAGCTCGGTTTCTTCAACAAGTTCGCCGGCAAGGACTACGAAGACAAGCGCCCGCGCGACCGCTACGTGGCCGAATCGAAGCGCCTGCTCGGCGTGCTCGACAAGCACCTCGCCGACCGCGCCTGGATCATGGGCGACAGCTACACCATCGCCGACATCGCCACCTTCCCGTGGGTGCGCAACCTGATCGGCTTCTACGAGGCCGGCGACCTCGTGGGCTTCAGTGAGTTCAAGAACGTGGCGCGCGTGCTCGAGGCCTTCGTGGTGCGGCCCGCCGTGGTGAAGGGCCTGGGCATTCCGAAGCGGGGCTGAGGCCCCAACAACAGCCCCTAGTTCGCGCTCAAGTCCATGAGCATCCGCGACAACAGATAAAGCCGCGGCACCACGCTCTCGACCTCGGCGTATTCCTCCGGCGTGTGGATGCCGCCGCCCACGATGCCGAAGCCGTCGAGCACCGGCACGCCGACACCGGCCACGAGGCTGGCGTCGGCGGCGCCGCCGCTGCTCTCGATGGTGAGCTTCTTGCCGATCTCGCCGTAGATGCCCTCGGCCATGCGCACGAGCTTGTCCGATGCGGGCGAGCGCGGCATCGGCGGCAAGCCGCGCACGAGGCGCACGCGCACCTCGGTCTCGGGGATGAGCTTGTTCTGCGCGATGCGCGTGAGGTCCTTCTCGACGCGGTCGAGCTCCTCGGGCGTGGCTGCGCGCACGTCGCCCTTGGCGCTGGCCGACGCGGGAATCACGTTGGTCGGTCCGTTGGCCGTGAGCACCGTGAAGTTGACCGTGGTCTTCTTGGGCGCATCGGCCACCTTCGACAACTGCAGCACCTGGTGCGCGACTTCCATGGCCGCGTTGCGGCCCGCCTCGGGCGCGACGCCCGCGTGCGACGCGAGCCCCTTCACCTCGATGAGTGCCGTGGCCGAGCCCTTGCGCTCGACCACGAGGCCGTCGGCCGGGCGGCCCGGCTCGAGGTTCAGCGCCACGTCGTGCTGCTTGGCCACGCGTTCGATGAGCGCGCTGGTGCCGACCGAGCCGGTCTCTTCGTTGGTGTCGATCAGGAAGGTGATCTGGCCGTAGTCCTTGAAACCGATCTTCTGCAGGATCTTCAGCGCCTGCAGGCCGGCCACGACGCCGCCCTTGTTGTCCATCACGCCGGGTCCGTAGGCGCGCCCATCCTTGATGTAGAAGGGCTTGGCCGCGGCCGTGCCGTCCTTGAACACGGTGTCGATGTGGGCCAGGATGAGGATCTTCTTCTTGCCCTGGCCGGTGAGCGTCGCGACCAGGTTGGTGCCCGGGTGCGGCTCGGCGGGAAAGCTCTCGATGCGCGCGTCGAGCTTGCGCAGTTCGTCCGCCACCATCTCGCGCACCTTGGCCAGGCCCTCGGTGTTGGTCGAGCCCGAATCGATGTTGACCATGCGCTCCAGCAGCTGCAATGTCTCGTCCTTTTGCTGCGTGGCGGCGTCGAGCACGCCCTGATGCGGCTTCTGGGCCATGGCGCTGGCGGCGAGCAAGGCACTGGCCAGAACGGCGCCCTGGCAGGCGGCGCGCGTCCATGAGCGCGGGGTGGAGCGAAGGTGCATGAGGAAGCCTGTTCTTTCTGTTGTGGAGGTTCGTTCGAAGCGAACCCCACACTAGCACCCGCTTCGCGAACGGGTCAAGCCGCGAGGCTCGGCGCCGGCGCCTCGGTGGCCTGCGCGATGCGCCCGGCCTTCATGTGGACGATGCGGTCGGCCACATGAAAGTAGCGGTCGTCGTGCGAGATGACCACGAGCGAGTGCCCCTTGGCGCGCAGCTCGGGCAGCAGCTCGGTGTAGAACAGATGGCGAAAGGCCGGGTCCTGGTCGGCGGCCCATTCGTCGAACACCAGCACCGGCCGGCCTTCGAGGTAGGCATGCACCAGCGCCAGCCGCTTGCGCTGGCCGGTCGACAGGTCGGTGGTGCTGAAGGCGCCATCTTTCACCGACACCTTGTGCGCGATCTCCAGCCGTTGCAGGTAGGGCAAGGCGGTTTCGGGCAGCGCCTGGTGGCCGCCCTCTTCGCCGGCCACGAGGTCTTCGAACAGGTAGAAGTCGGAGAACACGGTGGTGAAGAGCTGGCGGTAGTCGTCGCGCGTCTGCGGCGTCACGGGCTTGCCGTCGAGCAGCAGCTCGCCATCCACCGGCGCGTACAGGCCCAGCAGCAGCTTGATGAGCGTGGTCTTGCCCGAGCCGTTGTCGCCGACGATGAAGACGATCTCACGGCGGCCGATGCGCAAATCGACCGGGCCGAGCACGAAGGGCTCCGCGCCCTCCACCGCCGGGAACGCATAGCGCGCGCCGCGCAATTCGATGGCGTCGTGCAGCACCGGCGTGGCGGGCGGCGCGTGCAGGTCGAGGTGCGGTTCGGGCGTGGCGAAGCGGGCCGACAGGTCGCCGATGCGCTCGAAGGCCACCTTCGCGCGCCCCAGATGCGGCAGGGCCGCCACCACCTGATCGAGCGGCCCTTTCAAAAACAGAAGCACCAGCACGAAGCCGCTGAGCACGACGGGCGCGGTGTCGCGGAACGCGGCCCAGCCGAGGATGAGCGCGATCAGCAAGAAGAACAGCGCCGAACCGAAGGACGAGGCGAGCACGAAGATGTTGATGGCGCGGCGGTTGATGTCGTGGATGCGTTCCACCGTGTGCGCCACCTGCTGCTCGTACACCTTGGCGCGGCGCGCGCGGTGCATGCGCAGCTCCTTCGCGCCTTCGCTGATGCCGCGGTAGGCCTTGTGCAGCGCCTCTTCCTGCTCGCGCGCCTTGAAGAAGCCCGAGATGCCGCGCGCATGCGCCAGGCTCTGCACGGTGATGCCCACCAGCAGCGCCACCAGCAGCAGGCCGAACAACGGCGGCGAGAGCCACGCCAGGTAACCCAGGCAGCCGAAGGAGACGGCCAGCGCGATCATGGTCGAGGCCAGCATGAAGGCCACGTCGCTGATCATGTCGACGTCCTGCGTGAGCACGGGCATCAGGCGGTGCATGCGGTAACGCTCGAGCGCATCGATCGGCGCCGCGAGGATCTTCAGCGCCAGACTCTTGCGCACTTGCGCCACGAGCCGCTGGCCGACCACGTTGTTCGACATGTCGGAGGTGGCGCGCCCGACCAGCGCCACCACGCACAGGCCGATGAAGGTCAGCAGCAGTCCGCCGGCCAGGCCGCCGGGGCGATGCAGCACCTGGTTGATGGTCGCCAGCAGCGCGACGGTCGCGATGCCCGCGCCGATGCCGGTCACGGTCGACAGCGCGATCCACGGGAAGTAGGGCCGCAACAGCCGGACGAGTTCGGACGCGGGGGCGCTGGCGGGTGTGAGGTTCATGCGGCGGACGGTTCGTTGCAAAGGGAGACGGGCTCCCTGCAATGACGTTCGGCGCGCCTGCTTGTTTAGCAGGAAGGCGCGGTGCCTATTGCAGCAGCGGCTGCGCCCCCGCCTCGCGCGCGGCCTCCACCACCGAGGCGCCCGCCAGCGCCCACAGCGTCAGGGCCTCGTCGAGCGCACGCACGTGGCCCGGGTCCTGGCCGAGCCAGGCCACGAGCTGCTCGGCGCGCTCGGGCGACGGTGCGTCGTGCAGCTCGCGAAAAAGCCGCCAGGCCATGCTGAAGGCCGGATCGGAGGGACGGTGTCTCGGGAAGCTCATGGGGATTCGCACGCCTGCACTGCTGTCGATGAGTGAGTAGACGCTCCGTGAGGCACGCTGTTTAGGCGCGGGCCTCGTGCGGACTAAATTTCCGGCCCGCCGGCGCGTCTTCTGCTGCATGCCTGTGCGCCTTCTTCTTCACGCCACCTTCGGCCCCGCCCCGTGATCCCGTTGCTCGCGCCGATCTTCCAGGGCGAATGGGCGCCCTACGGCGAAACGCTGGCCTGCGCCCCGCACCCGCCGCCCGACGCCGTGCGCGTGGCCGACCTGCTGGCCGACCCGCCGCGCCTGCTGGCGCTGCTGCGCCTGAAGGCGCGCACGCTGAACATGCCGGAGCGCGACCTGCGCGCGGTCGCTTCCGCCTGGAGCATGAACTACCTTCACGCGCTGCTGCCGCCCGTGGCCGCTGCGGCGAGCTTGCTGCAGCACGGCTTTCCGGTCAGGCCCGAGCAGGTCTGGGTCAGCCTCGACGACGCAGACGGCGACCCGGAGTGCTTCCACATCGTCGAGATCGGCACGCCGCGCCCCGGCACCGATACGGCCGCGCGCTACGACGTGCTGCTGTGGACGCACCTCGCGCCCCTGTTCGCGCGGCTGACGCAGCTCACGCGGCTGGCGCCCAAGATCCTCTGGGGCAACGCCGTGCGCTACCTCGAGCCGGTGCTGGAAGAAGGCCTGCGCATGAGCGGCCAGGCGCCCGCCGTGGCCGCCGACCTCGAGCACCTGCTGCACCGCCCGACCTGGCCGCAACCGGGCGGCGAGGCGCGCGACAACCCGATGTTCATGCCCGCGCGCCGCGGCGTGCGCGTGGCCGATCGCAGCGCGCCGCCCGTCACGCTGCACCGCCAGTGCTGCCTCTACTACCTCGTGCCGCGGCTGGGCTACTGCGGCGCGTGCCCGCTCTCGCCCGAGTTCGAGCGGGAGCGCTGTGCAAGCACCGCCGACTAAACATCCGGCCGCAGCCCGCGTCTTCCTTCTGCATCCCACACACATCGACCACACCCCGGAGGTTTTGCTTGACCGCCCACGACACCGCATGGCGCTTTCACGCGCACCCCGAAGGCCGGGTGCTGGACGTCCGGCTGGAAGGCACCGTGCTCAAGGTCACGCCGCACGATGGCGACCGCCACAGCAGCACCTGGGCCCTGCGCGCGCAGCCCGGCACGCCGCGCCTCGAATGGCTGGGCACCTGCGCGGGCGAGCCTGACGAAGCGCACCTGCTGGCGGCGATCGAGGCGGCCTTCCAACGCCACCCGGCCGCGCGGCAGCTCGCGCTGCAGTCGCCGCTGCCGACCGGCACGCGGCTGGTGGACGCGGGCATCGTCACACCGGCCGAGGGCGCGCTGCCCACGGTCGCGCGCGAGGCCTTCTGGCAATGGCCGCGCGCCTGGCTGCCGCAGCCGCGCGAGCCCTTCGCCCAGCGCTTCGTCGTCACGCAGGGCAAGCGCCATCCGCTGCGCCCCGCCAAGCCGCAAGGCACCGTGTACCGCCGCCACATCCCGTGGTTGGGTAAGACGCTCACGCTCGACACGGTCGACATCGAACGCGACCTCCCCGCCTTCCACCGCTGGATGAACGACCCCGTGGTCGCCCATTTCTGGGAAGAGGAAGGCGACCTCGCGCGCCACCGCCAGTACCTGGAAGGCATCGCGGCCGACCCGCGCGTGACCGGTCTCGTCGGCCGCTTCGATGGCGAGGCCTTCGGCTACTTCGAGGCCTACTGGGCCAGGGAAGACCGCATCGCACCGTTCTACGACGCCACCGACCACGACCGCGGCTGGCACGCGCTGGTGGGCGAGGCGCGCTTTCGCGGCAAGCCTTTTCTCACGGCCTGGATGCCGTCGGTGTCGCACTACCTCTTCCTGGACGACCCGCGCACGCAGCGCCTGGTGATCGAGCCGCGCGCCGACAACGAAAAAATGATCCGGAGCCTGGGCCGCTGCGGCTACGCCCATGTGAAGGAGTTCGACTTTCCGCACAAGCGCGCCCTGCTGGGCGTGCTGTGGCGCGAGCGTTTCTTCGGCGAGGCGCTGTGGATTCCGCGCGCCGACCCCACCGCCGCTTCGCCGGCCCCGGCTCGTCGACACGAGCCATCCCTGGAGGACATCCATGCAAATCCATGACCTGATCGGCGTCGGCTTCGGCCCGTCCAACATCGCACTGGCCATCGCGCTCGACGAGAAGCGCCAGAAGGGCCACTTCGTCGATGCGCTGTTCATCGAGAAGCAGCCGGGCTTCGTCTGGCACCGCAACATGCTGCTGGACAACGCGCACATGCAGATCTCGTTCCTGAAGGACCTGGCCACGCTGCGCAATCCGTCCAGCCGCTTCACCTTCCTGAACTACCTGCACGAAAAGCAGCGCCTGCAGGACTTCATCAACCTCAAGACCTTCTTCCCGAGCCGCCACGAGTTCAACGACTACCTGGGCTGGGCCGCGGCGCAGTTCGAAGACCGCTGCGCCTACGGCGAGGCCGTGTTCGAGGTGGTGCCCGAGATGAAGGGCAACGAGGTCTCGCTGCTGCGCGTGCGCTCGCGCGACGCCAACGGCGCGGTGCGCGAGCGCCTGGCGCGCAACCTGGTGGTGAGCGTGGGCGGCGTGGCGAACATCCCGGCGCGCTTCCAGCCCCTGCGGGACGACGGCCGCGTGTTCCATTCGAGCACCTACCTGGAGGCCATCGCCCGCCACCCCGGCGCCGACCGCATCGCCATCGTGGGCGCGGGCCAGAGCGCGGCCGAGATCTTCATGGACCTGCAGTCGCACCCGGCCAAGCCGCAGGTCGACCTGATCATGCGGGCGCGCTCCATCAAGCCCTCGGACGACAGCCCGTTCGTGAACGAGATCTTCAACACCGATTTCACCGACTTCGTCTTCAACCGCTCGGTGAACGAGCGCGCCGAGCTGCTCGAGGAGTTCTGGCACACCAACTACGCCGCGCCCGACCTGGAGCTGATCCAGCAGATCTTCAACGTGTTCTACCGCCAGCGCGTGGCCGGCTCGACGCGCCACAGCTTCCTGCGTCGGCACGAGGTGTCGGCCGTGCGCGCCGCGCAGGACGGCATCCACCTGTCGCTGCACGACCTGAACACCGGCGCGCGCCACGACAAGGCCTACGACGCCGTGGTGCTCGCCACCGGCTACGCCCGCGACGCGCACCGCACGCTGCTGGCACCGTTGGCGCCTTACCTGGGCGATTTCTCGGTCGACCGCGACTACCGCGTGCAGGGCACGCCGGCGCTGCGCCCGGGCATCTTCCTGCAGGGCGCCTGCGAGACCAGCCACGGCCTGAGCGACACGCTGCTGTCGGTCACCGCGATCCGCTCCGACGAGATCGGCCAGGCGCTGCTGAACGCCACGCCGCGGCACATGGCGCAGGCGCCCGCCGCGGAGCGCCCCGCCCACGCCGCGCCCGTGGTCTAGCCACGGAAACGCAAGGCTTCGGTGCTACACTCAATAAGAATAGTTCTTATTCACCCCATCCCCGGGGTCACCGAAGCCAGCGCCCTCGCCTCCTCTTCACCGGCGCGCACCAGCCATCGGCCCAGGGGTCCTTTGTCGATGCTTGCGAGAAGGCGACCGGATGCGCGACCTCGTCCAGGAACTTGTGTCTCACTACGCGGACTTGCGCCGGCAGCTCACGCGCGACCTGCGCGACCCGCACCATGCGGCCGACATCGCGCAGTCCAGCTTCGAGCGCGTGTACACGCACACCCTCGGCCTGCGTGACGGCGCCGCCATCGAGTCGCCGCGCGCCCTGCTGTTCCGCGTGGCGCGCAACCTGTGCATCGACGAAGCCCGCCACCGCAAGGTGGCGCAGGAGTGGGCCGTCTCGCATGCCGTCGTGGGCACGCACCTCACGGCCCCCTCGTCCGAATACGTCGTGGCGCAGCACCGTGTGCTGCGCCGCGTGGTGGAAACCATGGAACAGCTGCCGCCGCGCCGGCGCGAGGTGTTCCTGCTGTTCCGCGCCTACGGCCACTCGCGCGCCGAGATCGCGCAGCGCCTGGGCATCACCGAGATGGCGGTCGCCAAGCACCTGCTGCGCGCCACCATCGACTGCTCGCGCGTGTTCGCCGAGCTGCGCCATGAACTGATCGAGCCGCAGGCGGTGAACAGCCACGCGGGCTTCGACACCGCACTGGCCGAAGACTTTTCATGAGCCGTGCGGCCACAGCGGTCGTTCCGCGTGAACGGCTGATCGAACGCGCGCTCGCGCTCATCGTCGAGGACGAGATCGCGCCGCCGAGCCCGGCCGCCAACAGCGCCCGGCTCGCGCTCGACCAGTGGCGCACGCGCTCGCCCGAACACGCCGCCGCCGTGCGCGAGGCGCGCGAGCGCTGGAACGCCCTGGGCGGCATGGCCGACGACCTGCGCGCGCACTTCGACGAACCCGTGCCCGCACCGGCCCCACGCAACCCCTCGCGCCGCAAGATGCTGCTGTCGGTCGCCGGGCTGCTCGGCGCCGGCGTGGTCGCGGGGCGCGGCGTGCAGTGGTACTGGCAGCAGCCCGTGTTCCAGGCGACGTACCGCACACCGAACGCGCGGATGCTCAAGGTCACGCTGGCCGATGCCGCCGATGTCTCAGCCGGCAGCCGCCTCGACCTGGCGCCCCAGAGCGCCGTCGACGTCACGCTCTACCGCCGCCGCCGCATGATCGACATGGCGCGCGGCGAGGTCCGCTTCGATGTGGCGCCCGACGCCGACCGTCCCTTCGTGGTGCGCACGCGCGAGGCCATCATCGAAGTCGTCGGCACCGCCTTCACCGTGCGCGACCGCGGCGGCCCGATCACCGTGGGCGTCGAGCACGGTCATGTGCGCGTGCAGGTGCTGCGCCACGCCGGCACCGAACGCAGCGGCGAAGTGGTCGACCTGCGCGTCGGCGACATGCTCGAGGTGCGCGACGGCCACGCCGACCCGGTGCGCCAGGCCGACACCGCCGCCCTCTCGGCCTGGCGCGACGGCTGGCTGGTGTTCGACAACACCCCGCTGGGCGACGCGCTGGCCGCGGTCAACAGCTACCGCAGCGCGCCCATCGTCGGCGCCGACGCCCGCATCGACGCGATGCGGCTCTCGGGGCGCTTTCGCACCAACGACTCGGCCGGCCTGCTCGACGCACTGCCGGCCATCCTGCCGCTGGTGGCGGTGGCCCGGCCCGACGGCAGCGTGCACCTGCAGGCGCGCTGACCCGGGCGTGCCCACGGGCGCGCTGCTCCTTTTCCCGCTCGTTTTTCGACCCGCATCGCCGCGGCGGCCGATGCCTTGTCACGGGCCTGTCTCTCTTTTTCGAGTTCAAACGTCTTACATCCAGAAGCACCCCGCATCCGATCGACGGCTGCGGCGCGCCCCCGTTTCATGCCGCACCGATTTATTTGTCTGGAGCCTTCACCCATGCGTTTCTCGCCTCGCCACCGACTCCTGAGCGCCGCGCTTGCCGCCGCCTTCGGAACCGCCCTTGCCAGCTGGAGCGGCCTCGCCGCCGCCCAGGGCGCCGACCAGTCCGCTGCACAAGCACGCGACATCAACGTCCCCGCCCAGCCGCTGGGCGCCGCGCTCAACGAGCTGTCGCGCCAGACCGGCGTGCAGGTGCTCGCCGCCGGTGACGTGGTCTCGGGCCTGGCCGCACCGGCCGTGTCGGGCCGCCTGAGCTTCCAGCAGGCGCTCGACCGCCTGCTGGCCGGCAGCGGCCTCGTGGCCGTGCGCAACGGCCCCACGCGCGTCACCATCCAGCGCCAGAGCACGGCCGGTGCGTCCACGCTGCCGGCCGTGACCGTGGCCGCGCAGGCCGCCACCGACGGCACCACCGAAGGCACGGGCTCGTACACCACGCGCGCCGCCGCCGGTGCCACGCGCATGGACCTGTCGCTGCGCGAAACGCCGCAGTCGGTCAGCGTCATCGGTCGCCAGCAGATCGACGACCAGAACCTCGTCACCCTCGAGGACGTGCTGCGCCAGACGCCCGGCATCGTGGCCGACCGCAACGACGAGCGCGTGACCTTCTCCTCGCGCGGCTTCGCCCTGAGCACCATGATCGACGGCGTGCCCACGCTGGGCTTCAACAGCGTGGCCGGCGAGTCGAGCATGATCAGCACCGCCTTCTACGACCGCGTCGAGGTGATCCGCGGCGCGGCTGGCCTCCTCAACGGCGTGGGCTCGCCTGGCGGCGCCATCAACCTCGTGCGCAAGCGCCCGACCTCGGAGTTCGCAGGGCACATCTCGGGCGGCATCGGCAGCTGGAGCCGCTACAACGCAGAGATCGACGTGGGCGGTCCGCTCAACGCCGACGGCACCGTGCGCGGCCGCTTCATGGCCTCGCGCACCGACGGCAAGAGCTTCATCGAGAACAAGAAGCGCAGCGAAGACGCGCTGTACGGCATTCTCGAAGTCGACCTCGCGGCGGGCTCGCGCCTGTCGGTGGGCTTCGAGCACCAGAAGACCGCCATCGACGGCGCCAACTACGGCCAGAGCCCGCTGTTCTTCAGCAACGGCCAGCGCACCAACCTGCCGCGCTCGTTCAACTCCAGCGCGCCGTGGAGCTACTGGGACATGTACAGCGACAAGCTGTTCGCCAACCTCGACCAGCGCCTGGGCGCGGGCTGGCAGCTCAAGGTGGACGCCAGCTACCTCAAGAGCAAGCGCGAGCGCGCCTCGGGCGACCTGAGCATCTACCGCGCGATCAACGCGCGCACCGGCGCCTCCACCATCGACATCCGCGAGAACCCCGCCGAAGGCGCCAACAAGGCCCTCGACGTGCACCTGAAGGGCCCGTTCGAGGCCTTCGGCCAGACGCACGAGGCCGTGGTGGGCATGAGCTACAACACCTACGACGCCACGGTCTACACGCGCGGCGCCGTGCCGCGCATGATCGACCGCCGGCCGCTGAACTTCTACCAGCTGCAGAGCTTCCCCGAGCCGACCTCCTTCTCGTACCCGCTGTACACGGCGCCGCTGAACACCACCGAGAAAGCCATCTACGCCTCGACCCGCCTGAAGCTGGCCGAGCCGCTGTCGCTCATCGTCGGCGCGCGCGGCACCTGGTACAAGTCCGATGCGTCCACGCTCGACTGGACCACCTGGCGACGCACCGGCGTGAGTTCGATGCGCGAGAACGGCGTGGTCACGCCCTACCTGGGCGTGGTGTTCGACGTGAGCAAGGAACTCTCGCTGTACGGCAGCTACACCGACATCTTCCAGCCCAACACGGTGCGCGACCGCAACAACTCGCTCATTGCACCGCAGCGCGGCAAGAACATCGAGCTGGGCCTGAAGGGCGAGCACTTCGGCGGCAAGCTCAACACCAGCGCCGCGATCTTCAAGACGCGCGAGACCAACCTGGCCGTGATCGACACCGGCGCCGGCTCGCTGCTGCCCGACGGCGGCATTCCGTACCGCGCGGTGCAGGGCGCCAAGAGCAAGGGCTTCGAGCTCACCGCCGCCGGCGAAGTGCTGCCGGGCCTGCAGATGCTCGCGGGCTACACCTACCACGCCAAGCGCGATGCCGACGGCGTGCTGCTGAACCCGCAGTACCCGCGCCGCCTGTTCCGGGTGGCCACCAGCTACCGCCTGCCGGGCGAGTGGAGCAAGCTCACCGTCGGCGGCAGCGTGAGCTACCAGAGCGGCATCTACTACGACGAGTTCAACGAACTCGGCCGCGCCTCGCAAGGCGGCCTGACGCTGTTCGGCCTGATGGCGCGCTACGACATCAACAACCGCCTGAGCGCCTCGCTGCACATCGAGAACCTCGGCGACAAGCGCTACTACAACGGCCTGGGCGCCTACAACGGCTACACGCAGGGCAACCCGCGCAACGCCTGGCTGAAGCTCAGCTACAAGCTCTGACACGCACCAACGAAATGAAATAGGGCGGCACCGGCATAAGGGTGCCCTTGACGCACGACCCGGCTGCCGGGTCGTGCGTTTTTTTATGCCTGGGTCTCAGACCGCGAAGGCTTCGGCCTCGCCCAGTCGCTCGCCCAGTTGCGTCAACAACACCGGGCTGCGCAGGATCGCGTGGTGGTCCTCGTCGAGCGCCGCGGCGCTCGCGAGGTCCGGCCGCCCCAGTTGCAGCGCGAGCGCGGCGCGGTCCGCCGCCGGGCGCCGCGCGATCCACCAGCACTCGGCGTGGCAGCGCAGCGGCACGAGTGCCTCGGTCTCGATCGCCTTCAGTTGCTGGCTCACGAGGAAGATGCGGGCCAGCTCGTCGTCGGGCAGGTTCGCGTGCGCCGGCATCTCCAGCGCATCGCCACGGGCCTGCGCTTTCGCACGCGCCTGGGTGAGCAGCGCGGCCACCGTGGCTTCATCGCTGACGAAGTCGTCGATGTCCAGCAGTCCGTCCAGGCGCGCCGCCGGCCAGGCCGAGGCGATGAAATCGGCGAAGTCGCGGCGGCCGTCGTCGTCCACCGTCTGCAGGGGCGCGTCGGGCTCGGGCACATAGGGATCGACCAGACCGAGAAAGGCCACGGCCTGCCCTTCGGCCTCGAGCCGCGCGGCCACGGCCGCCGCGAGCGCACCGCCGAGCGACCAGCCCAGCAGGTGGTACGGCCCCTGCGGCTGCACGGCACGGACCATGCGGGCGTAGTCGTCGGCCATGCGCGCCAGCGACACGTCGCGGTGCGCGGGGTCAGCGAGCATGCGGCACGGCAGGCCGTACACGGTGCGCACGCCCTGCAGGCGGCGCGCCAGCGGCGCGTAGTCGTACACCGTGCCCAGGGCGGCGTGCATGCAGAACAGCGGCGGCGCACCGGGCACCACGGCGTTCAGGGCCACCAGCGACGGCGCATCGGCACGCCCGCCCAGCAGCCCCGCGATGGTCGGCGCGCGCAGGAAGTCGTGCAGCTTCAGGTCCAGCGCCGGCAGGCCCAGGCGCCGTGCCTGCGCCATCACCTTCAGGCTCAGCAGCGAATCGCCGCCGAGTTCGAAGAAGTTGTCGTCGCGGCCCACGCGTGCCACGCCCAGCACCTCGGACCAGATGCGCGCGAGCGCCTGCTCGGTGCTGCCGCGCGGTGCGTCGTAGCCGTCGCCGCCGGCGAACACCGGCGCCGGCAGCGCATGGCGATCGACCTTGCCGCTCATGTTCAGCGGCAGCGCGTCGAGCACGACGATGGCCGCCGGCACCATGTGCTCGGGCAGCAGCGCCGCGAGGCTGGCACGCAGCCGCGCAGTCTCGATGCGCTCGCCCGCCAGCGGCGACACATACGCCACCAGCCGCGCGCCGCCCGCGCCCTGGCTGGCGACGACCACGGCCTCGCGCACCTGCGGCAGCGCCAGCAGCTGCGCCTCGATTTCGCCGAGCTCGATGCGAAAGCCGCGGATCTTCACCTGGTGGTCGATGCGCCCCAGGTAGGCCATCTGCCCGTCGGGCTCCCATCGCACGAGGTCGCCCGTGCGGTAGAGCCGGCCGCCCGGCGCGCCGAAGGGGTCGGCCACGAAGCGTTCCGCGCTCAGGCCCGCGCGCTGCAGGTAGCCGCGCGCCAGGCCGTCGCCGCCGAGGTACAGCTCGCCGGCCACGCCGGGCGGCACCTGGTTCATGGCGCCGTCGAGCACATAGGCCGTGCGGTCGCCCACGAGGCGGCCGATGGGCATGTAGGCCGCGTCGAAGCCCTCGCCCGGTGCGGCCTTGGCGATCATCGGCGTGATCACCGTCTCGGTCGGCCCATAGCCGTTGACGATGCGCGGCGGCTTCAGCACCGACTGCACCAGCGCGAAGCTGGTGCGCGGCATCGCCTCGCCGCCCACGGTGTAGGAGCGGATCGGCAGCCGGCTCGCGGCCTCGCCCATCAGCTCGGCCATCTGGTGCAGGTAGCCGGGCGTGAAGCAGGCGATGGTGATGCCGTGGCGCGCGATCTCGGCGCAAGTGCGCTCCACCGGCCAGACCTCTTCGTCGCGCGGCATCAGCGCCGCGCCGAAGGCCAGCGGCACCCAGGTGCGCTCGTGCGCGCCGTCGAAGTTGATCGACGCGAACTGCAGCTCGCGGTCGTCCGGCGTCATGCCGTAGGCCTCGCCGATGGACTGCACATGCATGGCCAGCGGGCCGTGCGCCACGGCCACGCCCTTGGGCTTGCCGGTCGAGCCCGAGGTGTAGATCACATAGGCCAGGTGGTCGCGGTGCACGGCCACGCCGGGATCGTGCGACGGGCCGTTCGACAGGTCGAGCGTGTCGAGCGTCAGTGCTTTCACACCGGGCTTGCCGATGCGGCCCAGCACCACTGCGTCGTCGGCCAGCAGCAGCGCGACGCCGCTGTCTTCCACCATATAGGCCAGGCGCTGCGGCGGATACGCCGGGTCGAGCGGCACGTAGGCGCCGCCGGCCTTCAGGATCGCGAGCAGCGCCACGACCATGTCGGCCGAGCGCCGCACCGCAAGGCCCACGCGCACCTCGGGCCGCACACCCGCGCGCACGAGGTGGTGCGCCAGCCGGTTGGCGCGCGCCTCCAGCGCGGCGTAGCTCAACGTGCGGTCGCCGAAGATCAGCGCCGTGGCCTCGGGCCGCAGCGCGGCCTGGCGTGCGACCAGCACGTGCACCGGTGCGGTGTGCTGGTAGGCCGGCGTGTTCTCGCCCCAGGCCTGCAGGCGCTGCGCCTCGTCGGCCGTGTACAGGTCGAAGGCGACGACCGGGTGCGTGGCCGCCTGCGCGAGGTCGTCGGCCACGCGGCGCACCGCGTCGTGCATGTACTGGCACACGCGCGCGGCGCCAACCGATGCATCGACCTGCGCGGTCAGCGCGAAGCCGTCGGCGCGTTCGTTCACCGACAGCGCGAAGGCGTAGTTGGAGCGCTCCTGCGCGCCGAGCGTCTCGATGCCCTCCCAGCCGCCGGCATCGGCACCCGCCTCGGGCGCCTGCGCCACATAGCGGTAGTTCAGCAGCGTCGAGAACAGCGGCGTGCCCTTGGGCACCGCGCTGCAGCGCTGCGCGAGCGACAGGCTCGCGTGCTCGTGGTGCAGCAGGCCGGCCAGCGCGGCGTGGGTCTGGCGCACGCAGGCCAGTGCATGGCTGCGGCCCAGCGTCACGCGCAGCGGCAGCGTGTTGATCATCATGCCGAGCGCGCGCCCCGCGCCCTCGCCGCCCGCGAGCCGGCCGAACAGCACGGTGCCGAACACCACGTCGTCCTTGCCCGTGGTCTTGGCCAGCACCAGTGCCCACGCCAGGTGGAACAGCGTGGCCGCGCTCACGCCGCTGCGCTGCGCCTGCGTGCGCACAGCCTGCGCCAGCGCCGCGTCGAGTTCGAGGTGTGCTTCTTCCACCGCCGTGCCGTCGCCGCGCGCATCGAACAGGTCGAAGGGCGCGGTCGGTTCGCGCACGTCGCCGAGCATGCGGCGGAAGAAGGACTCCTGCTCGGCCACGTCGGCACCCAGCCGTGCCTGCGCGACGAAGCTGCGGAACGGCACGGGCGGGGGCAGCGCGTCGGCGCGGCCTTGCAGCAGCAGCGTGATCTCCTCGACCAGCAGGTCGCGCGAGACATGGTCGAGCGCCAGGTGGTGGCTTGGCAGCTGCAGCAGCCAGCCGCCGCCCGCCGCATCGTGCGCGGCGATGGCGCGCAGCATGGGCGCGCGGCGCACGTCGAGGCGGTAGTGGCCGGGGCGCACATGGGCTTCGAGTTGCGCGGCGACATCGCCCGCGGCGGCGTCGATAGCCAGCCATTCGATCTTGGCGGGTGCATGGCGGTGCACCACCTGCACCGGCTCCGCCAGCCCTTCCCACAGCACCGCCGTGCGCAGCATGTCGTGGCGCGCGATGACGCGGTTCAGGCAGTCCATGAACGCATGGAGCCGGGCCTCGCTGTCGAAGCGCATCTGCAGCGACTGCACATAGACGTCGCCCTCGGCCTGCATCAGGTGATGGAACAGCAGGCCTTCCTGCAGCGGCGCGAGCGGGTAGATGTCCTGGATGTTGGCCGCGCCGCCGGGCACCGCGGCTTCGATGCGGCGCAGCTGCGCATCGTCGAGCGTCACCAGCGGCAGCATCTGCGGCGTGAGCAAAGTGCAGCCGTCGTGAATCGCGTTGTCGGGCACTACCGGCGCCGGGCGCGGCGAGGCGCCGGCCTCCAGCGTGGCGCGCGCGAAGTCGGCAAAGCGCGGGTTCTGGAACAGCGTGCGCACCTGCGCGCCGAAGCCCTGCCGGCGCAGCCGCTCGAGCAGCTGCATGGCCAGCAGCGAATGGCCGCCGAGTTCGAAGAAGTTGTCGTTGCGGCCCACGCGCGGCGCGCCGAGCACCTCGGCCCACACGGCGGCCATCGCCTCCTCGGCCGCGCCCTGCGGCGCTTCCCAACTGTCGGCTGTAGCAGCGAACACGGGCTCGGGCAGCGCGGCGCGGTCGACCTTGCCGTTGGCGTTCAGCGGCAGCGCCGAGAGCACGGTGATCGCCGACGGCACCATGTACTCGGGCAGCACCTGCGCCAGCCCGTCGCGCAGCGTGAAGGCCTCGACCGGGCGTTGCGCGTCGAGGCTCGACACGTAGGCCAGCAACAGCGCACCGCCTGCACGCTCGCGCGCGACCACCACGGCCTCGCGCACGCCGGGCTGCGCGCGCAGCCGCGCCTCGACCTCGCCGAGCTCGATGCGGAAACCGCGCACCTTCACCTGGTGATCGAGCCGTCCCAGGTATTCGAGCTGTCCGTCAGCGCGCCAGCGCACGAGGTCGCCCGTGCGGTACAGGCGCCCGCCCTTCGCATCGAAGGGGTCGGCCACGAAGCGCTCGGCGCTCAGGCCGGCGCGGTTCAGGTAGCCGCGCGCTAGCCCCGAACCGCCGAGGTACAGCTCGCCGGCCATGCCAGGCGGCACCAGGTTCATGTCGGTGTCGAGCACCACGGCGCGGCGGTCGCCCACGGGCGCGCCGATGGGCAGGTAGGCGGCGTCGAAAGCAGTGCCGGCATAGGCCTTGGCGATCGTTGGCGTGATCACCGTCTCGGTCGGGCCGTAGCCGTTGATGAGGCGCGGCGGCTGCAGCGTCTGCATCACGCGCTCGCAGGCCACGCGGCCCATGGCCTCGCCGCCGACGGTGTACGAGCGCAGCGTGGGCACGCGCCCGTCCTCGCCGAGCTCGTCGGCCATCTGCTGCAGGTAGCCCGGCGTGAAGCAGGCGACCGTGATGCCGTGGCGCCGCATCTCTTCGCGGCTGCGGTGCACGGTCCACAGTTCCTGGCTGCGCGGCATCAGCGTGGCGCCGAAGGCCAGCGGCGTCCAGATGCGCTCGTGCGCGCCATCGAAGTTGATCGACGCGAACTGCAGCTCGCGGTCTTCGGGCGTCATGCCGTAGGCGCGACCGATGGTCTGGATGTGCATGCTCAACGGGCCATGCGCCACGGCCACGCCCTTGGGCTGGCCGGTGGAGCCCGAGGTGTAGATCACATAGGCCAGGTGCTCGGGATGCACCGCGACATCGGGTGCACCGTCGGGGCCACTGTCGAGCACACCGCCGTCGAGCAGCAGCGCGGGCAGCGCCTGCATCGACGCGCCCAGCCGCTCGCGCACACGCGCCTGCGTGAGCAGCAGCCGCACGCCGCTGTCGGCCGCCATGAAATCGAGCCGGTCGGGCGGGTAGTCGGGGTCGAGCGGCACGTAGGCCGCGCCCGCTTTCAGCACGCCGAGCAGCGCCACCACCATCTCGGGCGAACGTTCCACCGCGAGGCCGATGCGGTCCTCGGGCTGCACGCCCTGCGCGATGAGTGCGTGCGCGAGCCTGTTGGCGCGCATGTCGAAGTCGCGAAAACTCATCGGCACGCCATCGACGATCAGCGCCGTGGCCTCGGGCCGCAGCGCGGCCTGGCGCTCGACGAGCCGGTGCACGGGCACCTCGTCCCAGGCGGTGTCCTGGCCCTCGCCCCACTGGCGCAACTGGGCGTGCTCCTGCGGACCGAGCAGCGCCACCTCGCGCAACGTGCGCGTAGGGTCGTCGGCCAGCTGGCGCAGCACCGCGACGTAGTGCGCGGCCATGCGCTCGATGGTCGCGGGCTCGAAGATCGCGCGGGCGTAGGTGAAGCTCAGGCCGAGCGTCCCGTCGGCCTGCTCCAGCGTGTCGAGCGCGAGTTCGAAGGGCGCCGCCTGTTCGTCGAGTTCGCAGGGTTCGATGCGCAGGCCTTCAAGCCGGTCGAGCGCGCCCAGGTCCTGCTGCCGGTGGTTGAAGATCACCTGGAACAGCGGCGGGTGGCTCAGGCTGCGCTCGGGCTGCAGCGCCTCGACCAGCTGTTCGAACGGCAGGTCCTGGTGCGCCTGCGCGCCTAGCGCCGCTTCGCGTGCCTGCGCTAGCGCCTCGGCCAGCGTGGTGTGGCCGCCCAGCTTGGCGCGCAGCACCTGCGTGTTGACGAACAGGCCGAGGATGCCGGCCGTCTCGGGCCGGTCGCGGTTGGCCACGGGCACGCCGAGCCGGATGTCGCCCTGGCCCGTGTAGCGGTGCAGCAGCGCCTGGAAGCCGGCCAGCAGCACCATGAAGAGCGTCGCGCCCTCGGCGCTCGCGCGGCGGCGCAGCGCCTGCGTCAACTCATCCGGCAGGTCGAGCCGATGGCGCGCGGCCAGGTACGGCCCCTGCGGCGGACGCGCGCGGTCGGCGGGCAGTTGCAGCAGCGGCTGCTCACCGCCGAGCCGCCCGGTCCAGTAAGCGAGCTGACGTTCGCCCTCGCCCGCTTCGAGCCAATTGCGCTGCCAGGCGGCGTAGTCGGCGTACTGCAGGGCGGGCGCGGGCGGCACGGCGACGGCGTTCCCTTGACGGTGCGCCTGGTACAGCGCGCCGAAGTCGTCGACCAGCAGCTGCATCGACCAGCCGTCGGACACGATGTGATGCATCACCAGCACCAGCAGGTGCGCGGTCTCGCCGGTGCGCAGCAGGCCCACGCGCAACAGCGGGCCGTTCGCCAGGTCGAAGGGCGTGCGCACGAGGCGCGCGGCCTCGTCGCGCACCTGCGCGGGGTGGGCGCGCAGATCGGCTTCACGCAGGTCGAGCACCGCCTCGGGCGACACGGTCTGCTGCGGCACGCCGTCGTCGCTCACGCCGAAACGCGTGCGCAGCGACGGGTGCCGCGCCACCAGCGCCTGCAGGCTCGCGCGCAGCGCCGCATGGTCGAGCGCGCCGTGCAGCGTGAGCGCGGCCGTGATGTGCTGCGCCGTGCTTTCGGGGTCCATCTGCCAGAGGAACCACTGGCGCGCCTGCGCGTACGAGGCGGGCCGCGGCGCACCGGGCACGGCGGCCGGGTCGGGCACGATCGGCAGGCGGCCGAAGTCGATGCCCTGCGCACGCAACGCGGCGATGAATTCCTTCTGCCGCGCCGGCGGCAAACCCGCCAGCCGTTGGGCGATGGCCCTACTGCGTTCGCTACTGCTCACTCAACCCCCCAGACTTTCCAACAATGCATCCATGCGATCGAGATCGCTCTCGGCCTGCGCGGCCTGCTGCGCCTGCGCCGGCCCTTGCGCGTCGAGCGCCTGCGCGCACGCCGCCAGGTCGGGCAGCTCGAAGTAACGCTGCAGCGGCAGGTCGATGCCCATCTGCGCCTTGACCTGCTGGCGCAGCTTGAGCACCGCGAGCGAATGCCCACCGAGCTCGAAGAAGTTGTCGCCGCGCCCCACGCGCGACAGCCCCAGCACCTGCGCCCACAGACCCGCCAGCGCGACTTCGGTGGCGCCCTGCGCCGGCACGTGGGCGCGCTCTTCCGCCGCTTCGGGCGGCGGCAGCGCCTGCCGGTCGACCTTGCCGTTGGCGTTCAGCGGCAGCCCCTGCGGCATCGCGACGATGACGCTCGGCACCATGTAGTCGGGCAGCGCCGCCGCCAGCCCCGCACGCAGCGCCGCGGGGCGCAGCGGCTGGCCTTCGGCGCCCGCGGCATACGCCACCAGGCGCGCGCCGCCCGGCCCGTCCTGCGCCAGCACCAGGGCCTGTCGCACGCCGGGCTGCGCGAGCAGCTGCGACTCGACCTCGCCGAGTTCGATGCGAAAGCCCCGCACCTTCACCTGATGGTCGAGCCGGCCGAGGTACTCGAGCTGCCCGTCATCGCGCCAGCGCACGAGGTCGCCGGTGCGGTAGAGCCGCCCGCCATGCCCATCGAACGGATCGGCGACGAAGCGCTGCGCCGTCAGGCCGGCGCGGTGCAGGTAGCCGCGCGCCAGCACCTCGGCGCCCACGCACAGCTCGCCGGCCACGCCGACGGGCACGGGTTGAAGATTGGCATCGAGCACGCGCAGGCACGCGCTCGATGCGGGCGTGCCGATGGGCGGCAGGTCGTCGGGGCCTGCACCGTCGAGCACGAACTCGCTCACCACGTGCGTCTCGGTCGGCCCGTACTGGTTGATGAGCCGACACTGCGATTCGCGCGCCAGCCACTCGGCCAGCGCGGGCGTGCGCTTGAGCTGCTCGCCCGCCGTGATGACCTGCCGCAGCGCCGGCAACCGCCGGCCCGAGGCCAGCGACTGTTCGGCGAAATGCTGCAGCACCGAGAAGGTGAGGAACATGCGTTCGACGCCTTCTCCGTGCACCAACGCCTCGAGCGCATCGAGGTCGAGCCGCTGCGCGTCGGTCGTCTGCACGAGGCAGCCGCCGCCGGCCAGCCCGCTGACCATTTCCTGGAACGCCACGTCGAAGCACGGCGAGGCGAACAGCAGCGTGCGGCTCGCGCCCGGCAGGCGTTGCAGTTGCCACGCGATGAGGCGCGCCACCGCGTCGTGGCGCATCGCCACGCCCTTCGGGCGGCCGGTGGAGCCCGAGGTGTAGAGCACATAGGCCAGCTGCTCGCCATGCACCGGCACCGCCGGGTCGTGGTCGGGCCAGTCGGCGATGCCGTCGTCGGTTGCGTCGAGGTCGAAGGCCAGCCTCTGCACGCTTGCTGCGTCGGGCAAACGCGGCATCAGCGCGCGGCGCGTGAGCAGCAGCGAGGCGCCGCTGTCCTCGACCATGTAGGCCAGGCGTTCGGTCGGGAACGCCGGGTCGAGCGGCACGTACGCGCCGCCGGCCTTGAGCACGGCGAGCAGGCCGACGACGGTCTCGGCCGAGCGATCGACCGCGATCGCGACCGGCATGTCGGGCCGCACGCCCTGCGCGATCAAGCGATGCGCCCAGCGGTTGGCGAGGCGATTCAGTGCGGCGTAGGTGAGGCGATGCTCGGCTGTGACCAGTGCCAGTGCGTCGGGGTTCGCCTTCGCTTGCTGTTCGATGAGGTGGTGAACGGGCACGACCGCCTGCGGTGCGAATGCACCGCGCGACCATGACGACAACCGCTTGCGCTCGGCCGCATCGGCCAACGTCAGCTGGCCCACGACCTGCGCCGCATCGCCGGCCAGCGCCAGCAGCGCCGCGCGCAACTGGCCCACGAGCGCCGCGGCCTGCGTGTTGTCGCACACGTCGAGCGCATGCACGAGGTCGATGTGCAGCGCCGCATCGTCATGCACCATCAGCGTCAGCGGGTACGAGGTTTCTTCCTTCGTGTGCACCGTGCCGAAGCTCAGGCCGGCCGCAGCGTCACCACGCAAGGCCGCATCGACCGGGTAGTTCTCGAACACCACCAGCGTGTCGAACAGGCCCTGCCCGCCCAGCCCGGCCCAGGCCTGGATCTCGTGCAGCGGCGTGTGCTCGTGTTCGCGCGACGCGACCTGCGCCGCCTGCAGTTCGCGCAGCCAGTCGCCCACGGGCTGGCCGGGCCGCAGGCGCGCGACCACGGGCAGCGTGTTGATGAACAGGCCCAGCATGCGCTCGGCACCCGGCATCTCGGCGCTGCGGCCGGAGACGGTGGCGCCAAACACGACGGTGCCCGTGCGCGTGCGCTGGCCCAGCAGCAGCGCCCAGGCGGCCTGCACAACGGTGTTGAGCGTGACGTGCGCGGCCCGCGCGGCTTCGCGCAGGCCGCGCGTGGCTTCGGTGTCGAAGGCCAGCCGCTGGCGGGCCTTGCCCGGGCGCGGTGCGACAGGCGGCACCAGCGCCGTGGCAAGGCGCGTCGGTTCTTCCACACCGGCCAGCACGCTGCGCCAGTGCGCCTCGCCGGCCTGCGCGTCGCGCGTTGCGAGCCACGCGATGTGATCTCGGAAACGCCCCGGCGCGGGCTCGCCGGCCTGCCCCGCGTAGCTGCGCAGCACCTCGGCCAGCAGCTGCGCCACGCTCCAGCCGTCAAGCAGCAGGTGGTGGTAGGTCCAGACGAGGTGATGGCGCTGCGCCTGCGTGCGCGCCAGGGCGATGCGCATGAGCGGCGGGCGCGCGAGGTCGAAGCCGCTCGCACGCTGCGATGCGGCCAGCCGCGCCAGTGCACCTGGCACATCGGCGCTCTCACGCAGGTCTTGCACCACCCACGGCATCTCGGCACTGCGCGCCACCCATTGCAGCGGCGTGGCGCCGTCGGCCAGGAAGCCGCTGCGCAGGATCTCGTGGCGCGCGAGCACGCGCTGCCATGCGGCGCGGAAGCGCTCGGCATCGAGGCCGTCGATGTCCATGCACAGCTGGTTGACGTAAGCCTCGCCCTGCGCATCGACCAGGCTGTGGAACAGCATGCCGGACTGCATCGGCGACAACGGATAGAGGTCTTCGAGTTGCGCCACGGGCAGCGGCAGCGCGTCGAGCTGCGCGGCTTCGAGGCCGGCCAGCGGGAAGTCCGACGGCGTGACGCCGCAAGCGCCCGAGGTGCAGTGCGCGATCAGCGCTTCGAGTTCGTCGCCGAAGCGGTTCACCCAGCCCTGCACGTCCTCTTGCGCATGCCGCGCCGCGCTGAAGTCCACCGTCAGTTGCAGCGCACCGTCGCGCACCTGCGCGTTGACGCTGAACTCGTGCAGCAGCGGCGCGCTCGCCGCGACCGGCTCGCCCGCGTCTTCGGGCGCGAGCGACCACGCAGCCTCGGCCGCACCATCCACCTGCCCCAGGTAGTTGAAAACCAGCTGCGGCCGCGGCAATGCGCGCAGCGCCTGCTGCTGTGCGTCCGTGCCCAGGTGCCTCAGCACGCCATGGCCGAGCCCGCGTTGCGGCACGCGGCGCAGGTCTTCCTTCACGCGCTTGATCGCGTCGCCCCACGCGCCCAACGGATCGAGCCGCACGGGGAACAGGCTGGTGAACCAGCCCGTGGTGCGCGACAGGTCGAGCGCCTTCCGCGCGGGGAGGATGTCTTCGCGGCCGTGCCCTTCGAGCAGGATCGCGAGCTGCGCATGCCCGCTCCAGCCGCACAGCGCGCGCCCCAGTGCCGTGAGCAGCAGGTCGTTGACCTGCGTGCGGTAGGCGGCCGGCGCCGTCTTGAGCAATGCCTGCGTGCGCGCGCGGTCGAGCTGCCACGCGATGCTGGCGCGACGCGCCACGGTGTTCGCGCCCTCGGGCCGCGCGCAGGGCAGCGCGACCGGCACGTCGGCGAAGGCCTGCCAGTGCGCGAGTTCGCCGTCCATCGCGGCAGCTTCGCTCTGCAACGCGCGCGCCCAGGCCTGCAGGCTGGCGCTCTTCGGCGGCAGCACGACCGGTTCGCCGTCGCGGCACTGCGCGTACGCGGTGGCCAGGTCGTCGAGCACGATGCGCCACGACACGCCATCGACCACGAGGTGGTGCGCTGCCAGCAGCAGGCGCCAGTCGCCGCCGGGCAGGCGGATGACCAGCGGACGCAGCAGCGGCCCGTGCGTGAGGTCGAGGCTGCGCTGCGCCTCGTCGCACAGCGCGGCGATCTGCGCGGGGTGCGCTGCATCGCGCACCCAGAGCCATTCCTCGCGCCAGCGCGCCGGCAGTTCCTCGTAAGTCTGTTGCCAACGCCCATCGGTCGTTCGATGGAAGCGCAGGCGGAAGGCATCGTGATGCTGCACCACGGCCGCCAGCGCAGCTTCGAGCGCGGGCACTGCCAGCGGCTCGCGGCCTCGCAGCAGCAGCGACTGGTTCCAGTGATGGCGCTCGGGCATGTCGGCCTCGAAGAACGCGGCCTGGAACGGCAGCAGCGGCACCTCGCCTTCAGCTGCGGTCTGCTCGGCCTGCACCGCCGCGCCCACGGGCTCGGCCACGGCCGCCTGCCCCGCGACGGTCTGGCGCTCGAACATCTGGCGCGGCGTGAGCTTCCAGCCGGCCGTGCGCAGCCGCGACACGATCTGCAGGCTCAGGATCGAATCACCGCCGAGTTCGAAGAAGTTGTCCTGCCGACCCACGCGCGGAAGGCCGAGCACCTCGGCCCAGACCGTTGCCAGAGCCTGTTCGATCTCGCCCTCGGGCGCCTCGTAGGCCTGCGCCCCGCTGCGCTCGGGCTTGGGCAGCGACTTGCGGTCGATCTTGCCGTTGGCATTGAGCGGCAGGGCCGGCAGCACGCACAGCAGCGCTGGCACCATGTACTCGGGCAGCACCTCGGCCAGGCGGGCCTTGAGCACGGCCGCGTCCACCGCCGCACCGGGCTGCGGCGACACGTAGCCGACCAACCGCGTGCCGCCGGGGCCTTCGTCGGCCACCACCACGGCCTCGCGCACCTGCGGCTGGGCCAGCAGCTGCGCCTCGATCTCGCCGAGCTCGATGCGGAAGCCCCGCACCTTCACCTGGTGGTCGATGCGGCCCAGGTAGGCCAGCTGGCCGTCGTCGCGCCATCGCACGAGGTCGCCCGTGCGGTACAGGCGCTCGCCGGTGTCGCTGAACGGGTCGGCGACGAAGCGCTCGGCCGTGAGGCCCAGCCGGTGCAGGTAGCCGCGCGCCAGGCCGATGCCGCCCAGGTACAGCTCGCCACCCACGCCCGGCGGCACCGGGTTCAGGCCCGCGTCGAGCACGTAGGTCTTGCAGCCCGCGATGGGGCGGCCGATGGCGACGTGGTTCAGGCCGTCGGCGCGGCAGGTCCAGTGCGTCACGTCGATGGCCGCCTCGGTCGGGCCGTAGAGGTTGTACAGCCCCGCGCCCGGCAGGCGCTCGAACACCTTCGCCTGAGCCTCGGCGGGCAGCGCCTCGCCGCTGCAGACGATGCGCCGCAGGCTGGTGCAGGCCTCGATGCCGTCGTTCGCCAGGAAGGCCTGCAGCATCGAGGGCACGAAATGCAGCGTGGTCACGCCGTGCGCGCGGATCAGCTCGACCAGGCGTGCCGGCTCGCGGTGATCGCCAGGCGCAGCGACGACAAGGCGCGCGCCCTGCATCAGCGGCCAGAAGAACTCCCACACCGACACGTCGAAGCCGAACGGCGTCTTCTGCAGCACGGTATCGCCCTCGTTCAACGCGTAGGCGTCCTGCATCCAGGCCAGGCGGTTGTAGAGCGCGTTGTGGCGGTTGGCCGCGCCCTTGGGACGGCCCGTGGAGCCGGAGGTGAAGATCACGTAGGCGAGGTTCTCGCCATGCAGTGCGACCTGCGGACGGGCGGTGGATTCGGCCGACAGGTCGAGCGCATCCAGCGCCAGCATTTGCACATGCGCCGCCACCGGCAGCGCCTCGCGCAGGTGCGACTGCGTGAGCAGCAGCGTCACCCCGCTGTCTTCGAGCATGTAGGCGATGCGTTCGCGCGGCAGCTCGGGGTCGATGGGCACATAGGCGCCGCCGGCCTTCAGGATCGCCAGCAGCCCCACCACCATCTCGAGGCTGCGCTCGGCGGCGATGCCCACGGGCATGTCGGGCCGTACGCCCCGACCGATCAGGCGGTGGGCCAGCGCGTTGGCGCGCGCGTCGAGTTCGCCATAGCGCAGCACCGCGTCGCCGAACACCAGCGCCACCGACTCCGGCTGCTGACGTGCCTGTGCTTCGATGAGCCGGTGCACGGGCTGCGTGTACGGGCGGTGCGGCAGGTTCTCGCTCCACGTACGCAGCCGCGCCTCATCGTCCGCATCGGTGAGCACGAGGTTCGCGAGCACGCGGTCGGGGTCGTCCGACATCGCCTGCAGCACGCGCTGGTAGGCGCGCACCAGGCGCTGCGCGGTCGTGGCGTCAAACAGGTCGGTGTTGTATTCGAGCCGGCCGCGCACGCCGTGCGGGTCGATGTAGAAGTCCAGCGACAGGTCGAACTTGGCGCCCGCGTCGTCGAACTCCTGCAGCTCGGCGCGCACGCCCGCGAAGTCGAGCGCGACGGCCTCGCCGGCCATCTGCACGCCGAACATGGCCTGGAACAGCGGGCTGCGCGCGGGATCGCGACGGTCCTTGCGGCTGGCCAGCAGCACTTCGAACGGCAGGTCGGCATGGTCGAGCGCGGCCAGCGCGTCGGTGCGCACCTGGCGGCACACCTCGCGCAGCGTGCACCGGGGCGCGAGCCGCACGCGGAACACCTGGGTGGTGATGAAGAAGCCCAGCAGGTCCTGCACCTCCTCGCGGTGGCGGCCGGCATTGGGCACGCCGATGGCGAAGTCATCCTGCCCGCTGCAGCGCGACAGCAGCACCTGCCAGGCCGCGAGCAGCACGACGAACGGCGTGCAGCGTTCGGCGCGGCAGAACTTCTGCAACGCCGCCGCCAGGGCCGGCGGCAGTTCGAAGCCGAGTGCAGTGCCGGCGAAGGTCTGTTGCGCGGGGCGTGCGCGGTCGGTCGGCAGATCGAGCGACGGCACCTCGTCGCCGAGGTGGCGGTTCCAGTGGTCGAGCTGCGGCGCGAGCGCCCCGCCCTGCACGCGGGCCCGCTGCCACACGGCGAAGTCGGCGTACTGCACGGGCAGCGGCGGCAGCTGCACCGGGCCCTCGCTGCGCAGCGCCAGCGCGTAGGCCGCGCCGAGGTCGCGCGCCAGGATCGGGTTCGACCAGGCGTCGGACACGATGTGGTGCAGGCAGACGGCCAGCACATGCCGGTCGTCTGCGAGCTTTGCGAGCCGGGCCACCAGTGCGGGCGCGCGGCCCAGGTCGAACACATGCGTCGCTGTACGGCGCACGAGCGCATCGACAGCGGCTTGTTGCGCGTCGGCGCTCTGGCCCGAAAGGTCGATGCGCTCCAGCGCGAACGGCACCTCGGCCTGCACCACCTGCATCGGCACGCCGTCATGCTCGACGAAGTGCGTGCGCAGGATCGCGTGGCGCGCAACGACCGCCTGGAACGCACGTTCCAGCGCATCGGCGTCGAGCGCGCCGGTCAGCCGGAACACGCGCGGCAGGTTGTAGGCCGTGAGCCCGGGCTCCAGCTTCTGCAGGAAGCACAACTGCTCCTGCGCATACGACAACGGCACCGCCTGGCCGTCGTGCACGGTGCGGGTGATCTCGTCCATGACGATGCTCATGCGGCCTCGCCCACGGATTCGTCGGCCAGGTCGCGCTGCCGGTGCGTCTGCGCCAGATTTTCGAGTGCGACCGCGTCGGCGCTCGCCTCGCGCAACACGGCGGCCAGCGCCGCGGGTGTCGGGTGGTCGAACACCACGCCGGCCGCCACCTCGACCTGCAGCAGCTTGCGGATGCGCGCGACCAGCTTGATGACCTGCAGCGAGTGGCCGCCGAGTTCGAAGAAGTCGTCTTCCACACCGACCGGGCCGCTGCCCAGCAGCGTGGCCATGCCGTCGGCGAGCAGCGCTTCGAGCGCGTCGCGCGGCGCCGCGATGACGCGCTGCGGTGCTTCGGCCGGGGCCGATACCGCCAGCGCGAGCCGGTCGATCTTGCCGTTCGGCAAGCGCACGAAGGCGCTCACGGCCGTGCAGCTCGCGGGCACCATGTGCGCCGGCAGCAGCGCGGCGAGTTGCTCGCGCAGCGCGCGGCCGTCGGTCGCCTCGCTGTCGCCGACGAAGAAGGCGGCGAGCGTGGCGGCGCCGGCCGCATCGGGCACGGCCAGCACCACGGCCTGGCGCACGCCGGGCCGCGCCAGCAGCGCCGCCTCGACCTCGGCGGGCTCGACGCGGTAGCCGTGGACCTTCACCTGGTGGTCGGCGCGCCCCGCGAGCCGCAGGCCGCCTTCGGGCAGCACCCACGCGAGGTCGCCCGTGCGGTAGAGCCGCTCGCCAGAACGGAACGGGTCGGCGACGAACACGTCAGCGTTCGCGCGGTTCAGGTAGCCGCGGCACAGCTGCGCACCACCGATGTGGACCTCGCCCAGTCCACCGGCCGGCACGAGGCCGCGCGACGCATCGAGCACGCGCACGCGGTTGTTCGCGAGCACGCGCGTCAGCGGCAGCTGCTCGGGCACGGGCGCGCCGGCTTCGACGGCATGCACCATGACGCCGACCGTGGCCTCGGTCGGCCCGTAGTGGTTGTAGATGGCGCACTGCGGCGCCAGCCGCGCGATGCGCTCGACCAGCGCGCGCGGCGCGGCCTCGCCGCCCAGCACCAGGGTGCGCGGCAGGCAGGGCGTGGTGCTTTCAAGCAACGCTTCGAGGTGCGAGGGCACGATCTTCAGCGCGTCGATGGCGTGCGTGCGCATGAAGCGCGCGAAGGCCTCGGCGTCTTTCGCCTCATGCGGCGCCGCCACGACAAGGCAGGCGCCGTTGTGGAACGCACCGAACAGCGCGGTGTTGCCCAGGTCGGCCGCGACCGAGCTGGTGAGCGCCCAGCGGCGGCAGGTGTCGAGCTGCATCGCGGCCGAGGCGGCTGCCACGTAGTTCTGCAGCTGGCCCTGCTCGACGGCCACGCCCTTGGGCGTGCCGGTGGAACCGGAGGTGTAGAGCACGTAGGCGAGGTCGCTCGGTGCGGCGATGTGCGATGCGGCTTTCGCTTCGGGCAGCGTGGTCGCATCGGGCAATGCGGCGTCGATGGTGAACACCGGCTGCGCATCGGCCAGCACCGCCGCACGGCGCGCCTCGGGCCAGTCGGGGTCGAGCGGCAGGTAGGCGGCGCCCGCGCGCCAGACAGAGAGGATCGCCACCGGCAGGTCGAGCGCGCGCGGCAGGTTCAGCGCGACGATGGCGCCGGGCGTCACGCCCTGCCCTTGCAGCCAGCGGGCGACGCGGCCCGTGCGCCGGTCGAGCTCGCGGTAGTTCAGGCATTGGTCGCCCGCTTCGAGCGCGGGCGCGTCGGGTGTCTGGGCAGCCCAGTGGGCGATGCGCTGCGTGACGGTCTGCGTGCCGACATCGGCCACGGCTTCTTGCGACTGCAGCAGCAACTCGCGCTCACGCGCACCGACCAGCGGCAGCGCGCCGAGCGCAGTGTCGGGGCGTTCGACGATGGCATCCAGCAGGCAAAGGTATTGCATCAGCAGGCGCTGCGCCGCCACCTCGCTGTGGCGTGCGGCATCGGCATGCACCGAGAGCGCGACACCGTCGGCATCCCATGCAACCTGCAAGGCGAGTTCGAAAGCCGGTAACGGCCCCGGCAGCGCAGCCAGTTGCCATTGCGGATCGGCGCCGTGACGGCGCGGCCGCTCGTGGCACGCGAAGCCGACCGCGAGGTGCGCGGCGATGGGCGGCGACTCGACGGCCCAGTACTCCTGCGCCTCGACATGCGCGGCCAGCGTGCCGTCGACGTTCTCGAACCAGTCGGCAAAGCGCGTCTCGGGGGCGGTCTCGACGATGAGCGGCAGCACCTTGTCGAACACGCCGACCGCACCCTGCATCGGCGGGTAGTCGCGGCGGCAGTCGTGCTGCCAGCCGGCGACGAAACGGCCGGTGCCGTCCAGCCGCGCGAGCAGCAGCCACCAGACGGCTTGCAACAACGTGTCGGGCTGCGCGCCCAGCGTGTCGGCGCAGGCGGCGATGCGACTCGCGAAAGTGGCATTGACAGATTCGTCAGCACGCACGCGCACAGCCTGCTGGGAGGCAGCAGCTTGCCGGCCGACGAGGCGCGGCGGTGTGAGCGAGGAAGCCTGCGCGAGGTAGCGCTGCCAGTAGGCGCGTCCCTCGGCGGCGTCTTCGCCGTCGAGCAGGTCCTGGCGCCAGGTCACGAAGCGTGCGTACGGGAACACCTCGGCGGCATCGAAGGCGTGTTCGTCCGCGAAGGCCGTGGCGATCTGGTCGAACAAGTGCTGCAGGCTGCCCCGGTCGCCGACCCAGGCATGCACGGAAAGCGCCAGCGTGTGGCGCGCCTCACCGGTGCGTGCGAGCCCGGCACGGACCATCTCGCCGCGCGCGATGTCCAGCGGCGCGGCCTGCAGGTTCGCCAGCCAGTCGGCCAAGGCAGCTTCAGGCGCATCGCGCAGGTCTGCGTCCGCCCAGGCCAGCAGCGTCATCCCGTCGGTGTACTGCTGGCGCAGGCCGCGGTAGCCCGGCACCGCGCGGATGGCACTGCACAGCGCGCCATGCGCGCCCAGCACGCGCGCCACCACGTCGCGCAGGCGCGCGGCATCGAGCGTACCCTCGATGTCGGCGCGCAGCAGCAGGCGCGGCGCATCGGCCGGCACCGCGCGTTGTTCGGGGCTCAGCGGGAAGGTCGTGTCGTCGAAGTGGTCGGTCATGGTCGTCATTTCGTTCAGGCGCCTTGTTCGTCGGCCAGGCGGGACTCGGTGCCGCGCGCGCCGTCGTCGAGCGCGGTGCGGTCGAACATCGCGCCCATCGCCACCACGATCTTTCGCGGGCCTTCGAAGGGATCGCGTGCGTGTGCGGCGAGCATGTTGTCGAGCATCACCACGTCGCCCTGGCGCCAGTCGAAGCGCACGGCGCAGGCCTCGTAGGCCTCGCCAACGATGGCCATGGTTTCGTCCGCGATGGGCGAGCCGTCGCCGTAGGTCACGTGGCGCGGCAGGCGCTCGACGCCACCCATGGCCAGCAGGTCTTCGCGCACCTGCGGCTCGAGGCAGGCGACGTGGTGCAGCTGCACCTGGTTGAAGAACACGCGCTCGCCGGTGAGCGGGTGGCGGATCACGGCAGGGCAGCGGGTGCGTGTCTGCAGCGTGTCGCCGTCGAGCCAGCGCCATTCGATGCCGGCGGCGGCCAGGCGCGCTTCGACGTCTTCGCGGCGGTCGGTCTTGTAGAAGTCCTGCCAGCTCACGTCCAGGCCGGGCGTGAAGGTGCGCGCGTACTGCAGCCCCTTGCGCTCGAAGCCGGCGACCACCTCGGCCGGCAGGCGGCGCAGCATCTCGCGGCAGTCGACGATGGGCGTGGCCCCGCCCACGGGCGACGGCAGCTCGCAGAAGAACCACTGCTTGCGCGGCCAGCGGTCCAGGTGCGCGCTCTCGTTGTGGAACAGGATCATCTGGCGCTCGGGGTACGGCGTGGAGCGGTAGGTCTTCTTGCCGCCCTCCTTCTTCGGCAGGTCGCCGTAGCTGCCGTACAGCTCGGGCTCGATGGCCTCGGCAAAGGCCTCGAAGTCCTGCGGCGTCTTCAGGCCGAAGTCGCGGAACAGGATGCCGCCGTGCTTCGCGACCAGCATCTCGATGTAGTCGGCCTGGCCCTTGGCCCAGGCGACGGTGTCGAGCTCGGGGCTGGTGGCCTGCAGCACGATGGGGAACTCGGCACCGGGCTTCAGGAACGAGGTCTGCACGGCGGGCCGCGCGGCGGCGCGCACGGGCGCGCGGCCGGCGCCCAGGGCGTCGAGCTTTCCAAGTTTGCCGAGCTTGTCCAGTTTCGAGGCCGGGCGGACGTTGGGAGCGTTTGTCATGGCGATGGATTCCTCCGAGGGCATGGGGGCCAGCGCGTCGATCGGCTGGCCAGGTGTGACGACGATCCGCTCCAGCAGCGCATGCCACGAAGCGGTGAAGGTTTCGACGGTCTCCCGCCGGTAGAGGTCGGTGGCGAACACCCACTCGGCGGTGAGCGCGCCGCCCTGTTCGCTGGCGAACACCGCCAGGTCGAACTTGGATTCGTTCATCTGCTGGGGCAGCACCTGGACCTCGGCGCCTTCGATGGCGAACCGGATCTCGGGAGTGTTCTGGAGCACGAAGAGCACCTGCACCAGCGGGTTGCGGTCGCGTGCGCGCGGCACGCCCGACAACTCGACGATGCGGTCGAAAGGCACGTCCTGGTGGTCCATCGCGGCCAGGGTGTCGGCCTTGGTGACGGCCAGCCAGTGCGCGAAGTCGGTCGCGGCATTCGCACGGCGCGAGCGCAGCGGCACCACGTTGACGAAGAAGCCGAGCAGCCCTTCGAGGTCCGGGTGGCCGCGGCCCGCGACGTCGGTGCCGATGACGATGTCGTCGGCGCCCGAGACCTGGTGGAAGAACAGGAAGAACGACGACAGCAGCAGCGTGAACAGCGACGTGTCCGACGCGCGCGCGAGCGCGGCCAACGACTGCGACAGCGCCGGCGACAGCGTGAGCCGCACCGAATCGCCGGCGTGCGTGGGCACGGCCGGGCGCTGGTGGTCGGGCTTGATGCCCGAGGCCTGCGGCGCGCCCGCCAGCCGCTCGCGCCAGAACGCGGCCTTCGGCGCAAAGCCGTCGGAGGCCAGCGCGCGCGCGTACCAGGCGGCATAGTCGGCGTACTGCACGGGCAGCGGTGCCAGTTCGAGCGGCTGGCCGCGCCGTGCGCGCTCGTAGAACGCAGCCAGCTCGCGTGCGAACACGGCGATCGACCAGCCGTCGAACACGATGTGGTGCACCACGAGCACCAGCACATGCTCGCGCGCAGCCATGCGCACGACGGTGGCCTGGATGAGCGGGCCCTCGGCCAGTGCGAGCGGTGCGCGCACCAGCTCGTCGAAAAGTTGACCGTAGCGCGCGCCGTCGTCGAGTGCGATGACGGGAATGTCGAGCGGCGCACCGGGGCGCACGACGGCCATGGGTTCGCCCTCGTCGTCTTCGGTGAACACGGTGCGCAGCACCTCGTGACGCGCCACGATGGCGTCGATGGCGGCGCGCAGCGCGCCGATGTCGAGCTCGCCGTGCAGCGCCAGGCCGGCCGACATGTTGTAGGCCGCGCGGCCGCTGCGGTTGGCAGCGTCGGTGAGGCGATCGACCAGCCAGAGGCGGCGCTGCATCGGCGACAGCGGCAGCGCGCCGCCGCGCGCCACGGGCGTGATCTCCATCGCGCTGCGCTGCGGCGCAGCGGTGGTCGAGGCGACACCGAGCCGCGCGGCCAGGCCGGCGATGGTCGGCGCCTTGAAGAACTCGCTGGGGTGCAGCTCGGTCGCGTAGCGCTTGCGCACGCGCGACAGCAGCTGGATGGCCACGAGCGAATCGCCGCCGAGCTCGAACAGGTTGTCGTCCACGCCGATGGGCGCGATGCCCAGGCGCTCGGTCCACAGCGCGGCGAGCGCGGTCTCGATCTCGCCCTGCGGCGCGACGAACGGGGTCTGCAGCGCGGGCCGGGGATGGGCCGCGCCCGCGGCGGCGGCCGGTGCCTCGTCGCCGAGCAGTTCGAGCATGCCGTTGTCGAGCGGGCCCAGGCGTGTGGCCAGGTCGGCGGTCGAGATGACGGTCTGCGCGCGCACCGGGCCGTTGACGATGCGCTCGAAGACGCGCGCGCCCTCCGGGCCGTCCATGCCGATGTCCTCGGGCACGTCCATGTGCGCGGCCATGCCCAGGCCGCGCCAGGCGTCCCAGTTGACCGAGAACACCGGGAACGCGCCGAGCCGCTCGTGCGCGACGGCCACGGCGTCGAAGTAGGCGTTGGCGGCAGCGTAGTCGCTCATGCCCAGGCCGCCGGCCACGCTGGAGATGGACGAGCACAGCAGCACGAAGTCCAGCGGCTGGCCGCGCAGCGCGTCGAACAGCACGCGCGTGCCGCGCACCTTGGTTGCGAACACGGTGTCGACCTGCGCACGCGTGCGCCCGGCCATCATTCCGCCGCCCGCATCGCCGGCGGCATGCACGACGCCGTGCAGCGGGCCGAAGCGGGCGTTCGCCTGTGCGAGGGCGGCACGCACCGCGTCGGCGTCGGACACGTCGGCCGACACGGTGAGCACCTGTGCGCCGAGCGCTTCGAGTTCGAGCAGTTGATGCAGCCGCGCCTTCAGATCGGCGGGCGTGCTGTCGGCCACCACCAGCGCGGGCCACTCGGTGCGCGCCGGCAGCGCGGTGCGGCCCAGCAGCACCAGCCGCGCCTGCCAGTGCACTGTGAGGTGCCTCGCCAGCGCAAGGCCGACACCGCCCAGGCCGCCGGTGACAAGGTAGACGCCCTCGCGGCGCAGACGCGGTGGCGCGGCGGCGGTCAGTGTCGCGGGCTCGTAGGTCTTGATCCAGCGGTGCGCGCCACGGCAGGCCACCAGCGGCTCGCCGGGCTCGGTCTGCAACGCCACGGCCTCGGCCACGATCTGCGCGACCAGCCGGCCTTCGGCATCGCTTTCGGGCGCAGGCAGCACCACGTCGATCACGCGGCAATGCACGCGCGGGTATTCCTGGCCGATCACCTTGCCGATGCCGCGCAGCGTGGCCTTCTCGGGGCACAGCGGCTCGGTGCCGGTCACGTCTTCGAGCTGGTTGGCGACCACGGCCAGCGGCAGCGTGCGGTCGCCGGCGTCGAGCGACTGCACGAGCGCGAGCAGGCTGAAGAAGCTGCGCTCGAGCAGCTCGGCCTGCGGCTGCTGCGCGGGCAGCGCTTCGTCGAGGCTCCACAGGTGGTAGATGCCGGCGATGGCGCCGAAGTCGGCCGCAATCTCCGTCTGCAAGCGGGCGTGGTCGTCGCGCGCGCCGGGGCGCAGCGTCCAGTGGCCGTGGGCCGTGCGCGCGAAGGCGCTGCCGCGCTCGGCCAGCACCACGGTGCGGCCCTGTGCACGCAGCTGACGCACGAGGTGGCCCGTGAGGCTGCGGCTGTCGCCGAGCACGAGCAGGCAACCATCGGCATTGATCGAAGACGCAAGCGCCAGCGGCTCCGTGCGCTGCCACGACGGCACGTAGAACGCGCCGGCGTTGATGTGTTGCGGTGCCTTCGCACCACTAGGCGCATCCACCCAGTAGCGGCGGCGCTGGAACGGATACGCCGGCAGCGGCACGCGCCGACGCGCGGCGCCCGCGCGGCAGGCAGCCCAGTCGATGTCCACGCCAGCGACCCACAGCTGGGCCAGCGTCTGCGCGATCTGCTGCGCATTGCGTGCCTGCTGCTGCGGATGCGCCTGGCTGGCGAGCACGCCGGCGGCGGTGTCGGCCAGCGGATGCTGGCGCGCCAGGCCCGCCAGCGTTTCGCCGGGGCCGACTTCGAGCAGCACGCGGCCCGGCACCTGCAGCAAGGTGCCCACGCCGTCGGCGTACTGCACGGTGCCGCGCAGGTGGCGCGCCCAGTAGGCGGGGCTCATGGCCTCTTCGGGCGTGATGAGCTGGCCCGTGACGTTCGAGACAAAGGGGATCGTCGGCGGCCGGCGCGGCACCGAAGCGATGAGCGCTTCGAGCGGCGCGAGCAGCGGCTCGGTCATCGCCGAGTGCGAAGCGATCGACACATGCAGCCGGCGCGGCAGGTGGCCCGCCGCGCGCAGCCGCGCCTCGGCGGCCTCGACCGCCTCGCGCGGGCCCGAGATCACGCACAGCTGTTCGGCATTGGCGGCAGCGAGGTCGCAGCCCGGCGCCAGGAAGGGCGCGAGCGCGGCTTGCGACAGCGGCACGGCGGTCATCGCGCCGGGCGGCATCGACTGCAGCAGGCGACCGCGCAGGGCCGCGACGCGCAGCGCGTCTTCGAGACGGAACACGCCCGCCAGGCAGGCGGCGACGTACTCGCCCAAGCTGTGGCCCATCATCACCGCGGGCCGCACGCCGCGACGCATCCACCACTGCGCCATCGCGTACGCGACGACGAAGAGTGCGGGTTGCGCGAGTGCGATGTCGAACAGCCGCGCGTCGGCCTCGGCTTCACCGCCGGGCGCGGGGAACAGCACGGTGCGCAGGTCGAAGCCCAGCTCGGGTTCCAGCAGCGCGCAGCAGCGGTCGATGTCGCCGCGGAAGGCCGCGTCGTCCTCGTAGAGCGCGCGGCCCATCTGCGCATGTTGCGTGCCACCGCCGGGGAAGAGGAAGACCACTTCGGGTGCCTGCGCGGGTGCGGCGCGCACGGCCAGGCCTTCGCCCGCCGAGAGCAATTGCACGGCGCCTTCGGCATGGTCGGCCACCACGGCACTGCGGTGCTCGAAGACACGGCGACCCGCCTGCAGGGTGTGGGCGACATCGGCGAGCGGCAACGCGGGCTGCGCGCGCAGGTGATCGGCCAGCTGCTGCGCGGCCTGCCGTGTCGCGGGCGCACTGCGGGTCGACAGTGCCAGCACCTGCCAGCCGGCCGATGCGGTGGCCGTGACCACGCGCGGCGCCTCTTCCAGCACGACGTGCACGTTGGTGCCGCCGATGCCGAAGGAGCTGACGCCCGCACGACGCGGTGTATCGCCCTCGGGCCAGGGGAGCGCCTCGGTGTTCACGCGGAACGGGCTGTTCGCGAAATCGATCTGCGGGTTCGGCTGCTCGAAATGCAGGCTCGGCGGCAGCGTGCGGTGGCGCAGCGCCAGCGTCGCCTTGATGAGCCCGGCCACGCCGGCCGCCGCATCGAGGTGGCCGATGTTGGTCTTGACCGAGCCGATGGCGCAATAGCCGCAGCGCCCGCCGTCGCCGCCGTCGGCACGGAAGGCCTGCGTGAGCGCGGCCAGCTCGATCGGGTCGCCCAGCGTGGTGCCCGTGCCGTGCGCCTCGACATAGCCGATGGTGTGCGCGGGCACGTCGGCCATCAGTTGCGCCGCACGGATCGCGCCGGCCTGGCCCTGCACGCTCGGTGCGGTGAAGCCGATCTTGTCGGCGCCGTCGTTGTTGGCGGCCGTGCCCTTGATGACGGCGTGGATGGTGTCGCCGTCGCGCAGCGCATCGGCCAGTCGGCGCAGCACGACGATGCCCGCGCCGCTGCCGATCACCGTGCCCGCGGCCTGGGCGTCAAAGGCGCGGCAGTGGCCGTCGGGCGAGAGGATGGCGCCGTTCTGGTAGCGGTAGCCGCCCTCCTGCAGCAGGTTGAGCCACACGCCGCCGGCCAGCGCCATGTCGCAGTCGTGGCTCAGCAGGCCCTGGCAGGCCAGGTGCACGGCCACCAGCGAAGTCGAGCATTCGGTCTGCACGCTCAGCGCCGGGCCGCGCAGGTCGAGCTTGTAGGCCACGCGCGTGCACAGCGAGCCGGCGGAGTTGCCGCTCATGAGGCCCAGCATGTCGGCGATGCCGGTGCCCGCGTCGATGCCGACGGCGGGCAGCAGGTGCTTCATGAGGTAGAGGTTGGGGCCGTCGCCCGCGTAGACGCCGACCGGCGCCCCGCCCTTCTGGCCGGTCGGCCAGCCCGCATGGTCCATCGCCTCCCAGGCGCATTCGAGAAAGATGCGCTGCTGCGGATCGAGGTGCTCGGCCTCGCGCGGCGAGTAGCCGAAGAAGCCGGCGTCGAAGCGGTCGAAGCCGTCGAACAGCACGCCGGCCTTCACGTAGTCGGGATCGGCCAGCGCGCGCTCGGGCACGCCGCGCGCGCGCAGTTCGTCGTCGCTGAAGACGGTGACCGACTCGACACCGTCGCGGATGTTGCGCCAGAAGGCGTCCACGTCGGGCGCGCCGGGAAAGCGGCCGGCCATGCCGACGATGGCGATCTCGAGGCCCGTGGTGTCGGGGGAAGAAGGCGGGGTGTCGTCTTGCGCGTGCATCAGAGGGTTCTTTCCGTGGGTCGGCGGCGTTGCAGCAGGGCGGCGCGCTGCTGTTGCGCGCGCTGCTTCGCCTGCGCGGCGTCGTCGGAGGCCGCGGCGGGGCCGCGCCCCTTCTGCTCGATGTGGCGGGCGAGCGCGCCGACGGTCGGGTACTTGAAGAGGTCGACCACCGCCAAGCCCGGCTGCAGGCGGTCTTCCACCAGCCGGTGCATGCGGATCACGAGCAGCGAGTTGCCGCCGAGGTCGAAGAAGTTGTCGTGCAGGCCGACCTGCACGACCTTGAGCAGCTCGGCCCAGATCGCGGCCAATGTCTGCGCGACGTCGCCGTGGGGGGCTTCGTAGCCTGGTGTGCCGGCGGCCGCCGGTGCGGGCAGCGCGCGGCGGTCGACCTTGCCGTTGGCACCGAGCGGGAAGCTGTCGAGCACCATCAGCGCCGAAGGCACCATGTAGTCGGGCAGCGCCTGCGCCAACTGCGTCTTGAGCGTGATCGCGTCGAGCGATGCGCCCGCCGCCGGTGCGACGTAGGCCACGAGCGACGGGCCGGCTGCGCCCTCATGCAGGCACACCAGCGCCTCGCGCACGCCGGGCTGCTCGCGCAAGCGCGCCTCGACCTCGCCGAGCTCGATGCGGAAGCCCCGCACCTTCACCTGGTGGTCGAGCCGCTCGAGGTACTCGAGCTGGCCGTCGGCGCGCCAGCGCACGAGGTCGCCGGTGCGGTACAGGCGACCGCCCGCCCCGTCGAACGGATCGGCGACGAAGCGCTCGGCCGTCAGGGCCGAACGCCCGAGGTAGCCGCGCGCGAGGCCGTCGCCGCCGAGGTACAGCTCGCCGGGCACGCCCTGCGGCACGGGCTGCAGGTCGGCGTCGAGCACGTGGGCGGTGCGCCGGCCGACCGGGCGGCCGATGGGGGCGTAGCCCTGCACGATGGCCTCGGCGTCGGCGGACCACAGGGTCGGCGTGATCACGGCTTCGGTCGGGCCGTAGGCGTTCACGATGCGTGCAGGGTGCAGCACGCGGCGGACCAGCGCGAGGTCTTCGCCGGTCCAGGCCTCGCCGCCGAAGAGCGCGAGGCGCACGGCGTGCTGGAACGGCGGCTGGTCCTGCAGCAGCTGGCGCGCATAGGCCGGCGGCAGGTCGACCACGCTGACGCGGTGGCGCTGCAGCAGGGCGTCGAGTTCGCTGGCGAGCGAGCACCACTGCGGCTGCAGCACCAGCGCGGCGCCGGAGGTCAGCGGCAGCAGGCACTGCTCGATGGCGGCATCGACGTGCGGCAGCGCGAACTGCAGCGAGCGGTCGTCCGCCGTGAAGCCGCAGGCCTCGGCCATGGCCTGCAGGTGCATCGACAGCGCGCCGTGCGCGACCGCCACGCCCTTGGGGCGGCCGGTGGTGCCCGAGGTGTGGATCACGTAGGCCAGGTGGTGGTCGTGCAGCGCGACTTGCGGGGCCTCGTTCGGTTCGTCGTCGAGCGATGCGTCATCGACCGTGATGCGCGTGACGGGTCCGTCCACCGAGCTGTGGCTGCCGGCCAGCAGCAGCGCGGCGCCGCTGTCGGCCAGCAACTGCGACAGTCGCTGCGGCGGGTGCGACGGGTCCATCGGCAGGTAGGTGCCGCCGGCCTTCAAAACGGCCAGCAGGCTGGCGACGCGATCGATCGGGGCATCGACGGCCACGGCGACCCGCGTGTCAGGCCGCACGCCGTGGCGCAGCAGGCGGTGCGCAATGCGGTTGGCGCGGCGGTCGAGGGCGGCGTAGGACAGTTCGGTGTCGCCGTCGATCAAGGCGATGGCATCCGGTGCACGGCGGGCGTGCGCCTCGAACAGGCGATGCGCGGGAGTCGCGGCGGATGCGGGCGATGGGCCCGTGCCCCAGGCATGCAGTTGCGCTTGCTCTTCGGCTGCGAGCCACGGCGCGTCCCCGACGGCACGGACCGGGTCCGCCGTCAACGCTTCGAGCAGCGCGCGGTAGTGCGCGGCCATGCGCGCAACCGTCGCGGCATCGAACAGCTCGGCCGCCGCGGTGAAGACCGCGCGCACCTGGCCGTCGGCGCGCTCGCGGATGTCGAGCGCGAGTTCGCACTGCGCGGCGCTGTCGTCCATGCGGTACTCGTCGACCGCCAGGCCCGGCAGGCCGCGCAGCACGGCTGTGTCTTCGCGCAGCAGGTTGAACATCACCTGGAAGAGCGGGTTGTGGCTGAGGCTGCGCTGCGGCTGCAGGGCGTCCACGAGCTGCTCGAACGGCAGGTCCTGATGGGCCTGCGCGCCGAGCGCGGCCTCGCGGGTCTGGGCGAGCAGTTGCGCGAACGGGGTGCGGCCGCTCAGCGCGGCGCGCAGCACCTGCGTGTTGACGAAGAAGCCGATGAGGCCCGTGGTCTCGGGGCGGTGGCGGTTGGCGACCGGCACGCCCACACGCACGTCGGGCTGGCCCGTGTAGCGATGCAGCAGCGCCTGGAAGCCCGCGAGCAAGACCATGAACAGCGTGGCGCCATGCGCCTGCGCGGTGGCGTGCAGGCGAGCGACGAGGGCCGCATCGAGGTCGAAGGCATGCGAGGCGGCGCGGTAGTTGGCGACCGCGTGGCGGGGGCGGTCCGTGGGCAGGGCCAGCACGGGATGGTCGTTGCCGAGCTGGGTGCGCCAGTAGGCCAGCTGGCGTTCGGCCTCGCCGGCGGCGAGCCAGTCGCGCTGCCAGGCGGCGTAGTCGGCGTACTGGATCGCCGGTGCGGCGAGCGACGGCGTCTCGCCCTTCGCGTGCGCCGCATAGGCCACGCCAAACTCGTCGAGCAGCACCTGCAGCGAGGCGCCGTCGGACACGATGTGGTGCGTGACGATCGCGAGGATGTGGTGCGCGTCGCCGAGCTGGAGCCAGGCCGCGCGCAGCACGGGGCCGGCTGCGAGATCGAAAGGCTCGGCCTGCAGCGCGCGGGCCTGTGCGGCGGCGGCGCCTTCGCGGTCGCCGTCCGGCAGCGCGCGCAGGTCGATGTGGGCGAGCGCCAGCGGCGCCGTCGGCAGCACCTGCTGCCCGACCGTGCCGTCGGCCGCGGTGCGGAACACGGTGCGCAGGCTCTCGTGGCGCGCGAGCAGGCCTTCGAGCGCCGCCTTCAGTGCATCGGCATCCAGCACGCCCGACAGGCGCAGCGCCACGCCCACGTGGTAGGCGCTGTTCTGCGGATCGAGTTGCCAGAGGAACCACTGGCGCGCCTGCGCATGCGACAGCGCGAGCATCCCGGTGCGGCGCTCGGCCGGCAGGGCCGGGATCGGCTGGTGCGCGCGGCGCTGGCCGAGCGCGAGCACGCGCTGCAGTTCGCGCGCGAGGTCGCCCAGGCGCGGCTGTTCGAACAGCGCGCGAAGCGGAAAGTCGATGTCCCAGCGCTCGCCGACGCGCGCGGCCACCTGCGTGGCGGCGAGCGAGTTGCCGCCGTGGGTGAAGAAGTGCGCGTCGCGCGCCAGCGGCCGTTCGGCGGGGCGGCGCAGCACCTCGTGCCAGATTGTGGCGAGGGCCCGCTCGACGTCGTCGAGTGCGGTTTCGGATGTGTCGACCTCGGGGGCGCTGCCGCCCAGCACGAACGCGCCGTGTGCGTAGATCGCATAGGCGTCCGCGGTGCGATCGATCCAGCCCTGGCGGCAGGCGCCGCGTTGCAGCTTGCCGCTCGTGGTCTTGGGCATGCCACCGGGGTTGAGCAGCATCACGACCGACAGCGGCTCGCCGCACTGTTCGCTCACGGCCGCGCTCAGCGCCTCGACCAGCACCTCGGGCCGCACCAGCTTCTGGATGCTGCGCGACACCTCGGCCGCAAGGCCGATGCCCTCGCCTTCCGGCCCCTCGACCGCGAAGGCCGCGACGCGGCCCTTGCGCACGGCCTCGACCTCGCGCTCGACTTCACGCTCGATGTCCTGCGGGTAGAGGTTGTGGCCGCGCACGATGACCATGTCCTTGATGCGGCCCGCCACGTAGAGCTGGCCGTCGTGCACGAAGCCCAGGTCGCCGGTGCGCAGCCAGCGCGTGCCGTCCTGCACGACGAAGGTCTGCTGCGACACCTCGGGCTTGTTCCAGTAGCCGCTGCCCAGGCTCGGGCCCGAGGCCCAGATTTCGCCGACGCCGTCGTCCGCGCACACGGCCAGCGTGGCCGTGTCGACGATGCGCACCGCATGGTGCGCGACGCTGCGGCCGCAGCCCACGAGCATGGCGCCGCCCTCGTCGCGCACCACGGCGCCTTGCGCCATGCGCGCCTTGTCGAAGGCGTGCGCGACCATGCCGGCGCCGCGCTGCCCGCCGGTGACGAACAGCGTCGATTCGGCCAGGCCGTAGCAGGGGTACACCGCTTCGGCCGGAAAACCCGCGGGCGCGAAGCGTTGCTGGAACGATCGCAGCGTGTCGGCGCGCACCGGCTCGGCGCCGGAGAACGCGAGGCGCCAGGACGACAGGTCGAGCCTTTGCAACTGCGTGTCGGACACGCGGTCCAGGCACAGGCGGTAGGCGAAGTCGGGCCCGCCGCTGACGGTGGCGCGCAGCCGCGAGACGGCTTCGAGCCAGCGCACGGGACGCTCGAGAAAGTAGCGCGGCGACATCAGCGCCACCACGGCGCCACGGTGCATCGGCTGCAGCAGGCCGCCGATGAGGCCCATGTCGTGGTTCAGCGGCAGCCAGGTGACGAAGGTGTCGCTCGTGCAGACCGAGAGGCCCTCCTCGATCGCGCGCATGTTCGCCATCAGGTTGGCGTGCGTGACCATGACGCCCTTGGGCGCCGAGGTGGAGCCGGAGGTGTACTGCAGGAAGGCGATGTCGGTGGCGGCCGGCGTGTGCGGGCGCCATGCGTCGGCGCCGGCGGCGTCGATCTCGTCCACGGCGATGAGCGTGGCCTGCGCGAAGGCGTCGGCCACCCCCGCCATCGCATCGCGGATGGCGGCGTGGGTCAGCACGCAGCAGGCGCCCGCGTCGGCGGCGATGCCCTCGAGCTTGCCCAGGTGGCGCTTGCGCGTGGACTCGGGCGGGAACACCGGCACGGCGACGAGGCCCGCGTAGAGGCAGGCGAAGAAGCTGACAACGTAGTCGTCGCTGTTGTCCAGCATGATGAGCGCGCGGCCGCCGGGCGCGAAGGCCCGCTGCAGGTGCGCCGCGAGACCGCGCACGCGCGCGTCGAGGGTGCGGTAGCTGATGGGCGTGTCGAGTGCGGCGCCATCGCGGTCGGTGATGGCGATCAAGGCGATGTCGTCGGGGCGCTGCGCGGCGAGGCTGCGCAGGTGGGTCACGAAATCCACGGGATGCATCGGGTTCACAGGGGTTGTTCCTTGGTGTGCCAGGCCAGCGCGGCGGCATAGCCCGGCGGCGCGGACAGCGCCATCGCTTCGATGCCGGCCCACGCGGGCACGGCGCAGTCGACGGCGAGCGCGCCGTGGGCGTCGGGGTGAATGCCGATGCTTTGCAGGTGTTCGGCCATGCCGACGCCGGCGGCTTTCAACACAGCCTCCTTGCCGACCCAGCGTCGGTAGAAGGCGCGTGGCAGGTCGGCGTCGCTGCGGATTTCGCGCTGCTCGCGCGCGGTGAAGGCCATGGCGAGCAGTGCATCGGCGTCGGCCATGAGGTCGCGCGCGCAGGCTTCGATGTCGACGCCGACGCAACGCACGCGCGCCGGATCGGCCAGCGCGATGAGCGCGTGGTCTCCGGCGTGCGAGATGTTGAAGAGGGGCACTGCTTTGTCGTCGCCAGCCTCGACGAAGGGCTTGCCGTGTGCGTCGGCGCACAGCGGCACCTCCGCCGGACGGCAGGCGAGGCGCTGCGCGATCAGGCGGCGCACGGCGGCGCGGGTGTGGGCGAAGCGCACGCGGTCGGCGCGGCGGGCAAAGCGATTGGCGCGGGCACGTTCGTCGGGCGTGAGATCGGCCCAGGCATCGCCGTCCTCCGTCGCAAGGTCGAGGTCCAGGCGGTGCAACGCGATGCCCGGCGGCAACGGGTCATGCCAGGGCACGAGCCGCATCGACGCCTCCCGCCATCACCGCCGGCGCGAGGTGCCGCGCCAGCGCGGCCAGCACGGAGGTCTCGTGCTGGCGGATGAAGAAATGGCCGCCCTCGAACCAATCGAGCGTGAAGCGCACATGCGCGGTCTCGGCGGCCCAGGCCTGCATGCGCCACGGCGCGATGTCGTCCTGGCGGCCGGCCAGCACATGCAGCGGCACGGGCAGCGGCGCAGGGTCGGCGTGCACGAAGCTGCGGCACAGGCGGTAGTCGGCGCCGAGGGTGTCGAGCGTCATGCGCAGCAGCTCGGGGCTGCCGAAGAGTTCGTCGGGCGTGCCACCCTGCTTGCGCAGGTCGGCGATGAGGGCCGCGTCGTCGGTCTTGTCGAGAAAGCGGTCGGGGTCGCGCTGCGACGGTGCCGCGCTGCCGGAGACGATCAGCGCGCTCGGCAGCGGGCGGTGCTGTTGCCGCTGGTGCTGCGCCATGCCCCAGGCCAGCAAGGCGCCCATGCTGTGGCCGAAGAGCGCGTAGCGACCGCGCAGCAGGCCTTCATGCTCGGCGCACAGCTGCGCGACCATGCGGTCGAAGCTGTCGACGAAGCGTTCGCCCAGGCGCCCGCCGCGGCCCGGCAGCTCGACCGGCACGACCTCGATCCAGCACGGCAGCGCACGCCGCCAGCGCAGGTACATGGTGGCGCTGGCGCCCGCGCAGGGCAGGCACAGCAGGGGCAGCGAGGCCTGCATGCGCGTCAGGCGGAGGTGGAGGCGTTGTCGCTCTGCTGCTGCGCGGCCATCCAGTCGCGCAACGACTTGGGGCGCATGTCGGTCCACTGGGCTTCGACGTAGTCGAGCACGGTCTTCTTGTCGCCCTTGACGCCGTCGACGGCGCTCCAGCCGCCGGGCACGGCCTTCCAGTGCGGCCAGATGGAGTACTGCGCTTCGTGGTTGACGAGCACGATGAAGGTCTCGTCCTCGCGGTCGAAACAGCTGGTAGACATGGGCGGTCCTCTTGGTAAGTGCAATGGCGGGCAGGGTTTGCCCTTGCGATACAAGACGCGCCGCGAGGCCGGGTGTTTAGTCCTCTGTGCATGAAAGCCGCACACGGCTGCGCCTCGGCGAGGGCCGCTGTAGGAGCTGCGAAAAAAAGAGGAAGTCGGTCAGCGGGCCGCGTCTTCGGCGTCCGGCGAAGGGACGTCGTGCGCGGGCGGCACGCGGCCGACGAGCAGCCAGAGGCGGGCCGCCTCGGCATAGGTCTGGCGATGGGCGGGATCGGCGGCGAGCCAGTGCGCGAGCTCGGCGCTCGCGGCGGCGTCGAGCTCGCCCTCGCCGGCGTGCTGGCGGCGGACCCACGCCCAGGCGGTCTGCCAGGTGGGGTCGCTTTGCGTGTCGTTGGGGCTGCTGCTCATCGGCGGCCATCGTAGCGCCGATGCGGTGCGTCGGAAAAATCAGCCGGCTTGCACGAGGTAGCGGCAGCTTTCGAGTGCGGCGTCGGCGTCCTTGATCATGAAGTTCACGAGCGTGGCGGAGCAGCCCAGGCGCGTGGCGATCTCGCGCTGGGTCAGGCCACTGAGACGGTTGAGTTCGAACGCGAGGCGGGTGCGCGCCGGCAGCGCTTCGAGCACGCGGTCGATGGCCACCAGCGCCTGCCGGCCGCCGAGCACGCGGTCGGGCGCGTCGTTGCTGCTGGGCGGGCTCACGAGCTCGACGTCGTCGCAGTAGGTGCGGTAGCTGGCCTCCACGGAATGGTGGCGGTGGTAGTCGACCGCCACGTTGCGCACCACCTGGCAGCAGTAACCGAGCGGCTTGCGGACATCGCGCACCAAAGCGCCGTCGGCGAGCTTCAGGTAGGCGTCCTGCAGCACTTCGTCTGCGAGGTCAGCGGTGCGGACGATCTTTTGCGCGACGCGCTGGAGCTGGGCACGGTTCGCGATGAAGACCTCCCCCAGCGTGGGCGCGGACGGGGAAAGCGACAGATCCATGGGTACTCCTGAAGTGTTCAAGGGCAAAGATGCAAATAAGAACTATTACCATTTGATGACGCAAGAAGGCCCTGTTTTTCCCGGTGGCGCCTTCTCGTCTCTCTCCCTGTCTAGACGTTCGAGCGGCCGAAACCGAGACACCTAAAATTCCGCCCCTTACATCGCACCCGTACCCATGAACATCGTCGTCAACGAAGAACTCAAAGCCTATATCGATCCCTTGACGCCGGAGGAGTACGAAGCCCTCGAACGCAGCATCCTCACCGAAGGCTGCCGCGACGCGCTGGTGCTGTGGGGCGACGTGCTGGTGGACGGCCACAACCGCTACGGCATCTGCCAGAAGCACGGCCTGCCCTTCCAGACCGTGCAGAACACGCGCTTCAAGACGCTGCAGGACGTGCACCTGTGGATGATCGACCAGCACCTGGGCCGCCGCAGCATCTCGGACTACCTGCGCGGCGTGCTGGCGCTGCGCAAGAAGGACATCGTGGACGAGCGCCGCGCCCGCAGCAGCGCCGCCACGCCGACCACCCCGACCACGGCGGACGACCCGCCCTTCGATGTCGACGACGCGCCCGCTTCGACCTCTTCTCCCGCTTCCGACGAAGCCCTGCCGCCGCCCGTGCCGCTGAACAGCCGCGAGGCCATCGCCCGCGCCGCGCGCCTGAGCAGCAGCCAGGTCGTGATGATCGAGAAGATCCAGAAGCAGGCTGCGCCCGAGCTGGTGGCTGCCGTGAAATCGGGCGTGATCTCGATCAACACGGCCGCGGCCGTCGCTTCGCTGCCCGCCGAAGAGCAGGTGACAGCCGCCAACGCCGGCAAGGACGAGCTCAAGCAGGCCGCCAAGCGCGTGCGCGAGGCCAAGCGCAAGCCGCGCGAGGCCGCGCCCGACACCGAAGAAGGCGCCGAACCGGCGGCGCTCGACGCCGTGCAGCAACTGCAACAGCGCGTGGCCGAACTCACGGCCGAGAACGCGGACCTGCGCCGGCAAGTGGCCGAGCTGCAGGCGCAACTGGCGCACTGACGCCCCGGCGGGCGACCTTCCCCTCGCCCGCCGCTTTCACCGCCCCTCCCTGAAACCTCGCGCGCCGCACTGCGGCCCGCGAGGCTTTGTCGCGTCCGCGACCCACTGAAAACAGTTGTTCGTAATCTTGTGTTTTTATTTGAAACAAGTGTTATATTTTTGACGCCACCTCCAAACAAACACTTTAGTTCTCCCAGCCAGCGTTGCGATCGGCGTCTCCGTCCAACTTCTTACAGTGAGTGCTTAAGTTGCAAAAAGAACGGCGATGCCGCCTCCAATCGGTGTTTTCGATGCGGTTGAACGCAACATCCCACAGCGGCCGGCCGATGTGCACGGTGGTGCGGAGGCTGCATGACGGCCGTTAACACCGTTCCCAAAAGTCAACGCGCCCTGCTGAGCTACAGCGTCGAAGGGCTGCCGCACCGCGAAGAAGTGCTGCTCAAGTCGCTGATCCGGCTGCTCGACCACCGCACGCACCAGAACTGGTCATGGAAAGCTGAACAGGCCGACCTGCGGGTCGTCGGCGACCAGGTCGCCCTTGCCGCCGCCTCGCCGCAACCGGCGGTGCCCACGCTGACCGTCGCCCATGCAGACCCGCAACGCGGCCCTTTCCTGGCCCTGCCGCTGCACACCGATGCGCTGGAAGTGGTGCTCAACCGCCTCGGCGCGATGGTCGTCCACGCCCGCGGCCTGGGGCTGGCTACGACCGAGGTGCCGATCGGCGAGCACGAAGAATTCCGCATGCTGCGCTGGCCGCCCGCGGCCGTGCTCGAGGCGCCGATCCGCCTGCGGCTGGCCACGCTGATGTCCAACCGGCCGGCGTCGGTGCTGTCGCTGCAGCAGCGCTCGCCCGCCACGCGCCAGGAGTGCGCGGATTTCCTGGCCGACCTGCAGCGCGCCGGCCTGCTCGAACGCGCCGCGCCCCCCGGCGCGCTGGTGGCGGCCTCGGCCCCCGACAGCGTCTTTCCCGACAGCCGCTTCCCGGCACCCGCCCGCGACACCGTGCAGCCCGGCCTGCTCGCACGCATCAGGAACCGACTCGGCTTGCTGCCGTCAGGCCCTCAATGACCGTAGAACACAAGATCCTCTTCACCGGCACCATGGGCGCCGGCAAAACCACGGCCATCGCCGGCGTGAGCGAGATCCCGCCCGTGAGCACCGACGTGCGCAACAGCGACACCTCGGTCGCCAAGGCCACCACCACGGTCGGCCTGGACTACGGCGAACTCACGCTCGACAACGGCGAGAAGCTGCGCCTGTACGGCACGCCCGGCCAGATGCGCTTCGACTTCATGTGGCGCATCCTGGGACGCGGCGCGCTCGGCGTGGTGATCCTGGTGGACAACAGCCGCCCCGATCCGCTGGCCGACCTCGACATCTACCTGGACGGCTTCGCCGAACTCATCGCGCAGACCGCCTGCGTGGTGGCGGTGGGCCGCATGGAAACGCACCCGAGCCCCGGCATCGACGCCTACGCCCGCCGCATGGAGGCCAAGGGCGTCGTGTGCCCGGTGCTGCCGGCCAACGTCACCGATGCGCAGCAGGTCGTGCAGCTGCTGGAACTGCTCCTGCTCCAGCTCGAGGTCTGAACGCAGGACGCCCCTCTTTTTCTCCTTTTCCTTCCATTCAGGCAGCAATGAACATCACTCCAAGAATCAGGCTTGCAGCGGAATCGGCCATCGACACCCTGATGCGGGAAATCAAGGGCGTGAAGGCCGTGGTGATCTCGACCGAGGACGGCCTGGAGCTGGCCGCGCGCGTCGAGAACACCGCGCAGGTCGCGCGCCTGTCGGCCATCGCCAGTTCGCTGGCCGCGCTGGGCGCCGTGGCCGGCGAGGAAAGCCAGCTGGGCCACTGCGACAACGTGGCGATCGAGGCCACGCACGGCCACATCCTGATGCTGCAGGCGCGGCATCCCGAGATGACGCTGATCGTGAGCGTGGTCACCAGCCGCGAAGCCATCATCGGCCAGGTCCTGTACTTCGCGAAACAGGCGACGCAGCTGCTGCAGCACGCCTGACGCCGGGCATCGGCGCACCACACCCATTCGACACCGGCAGCCGCCCATCCCCTTCGCCCGGGTGGCCGCCGACTTTCAGGGGCGAGGACTAGGAAAGATTTCGATGGCAAATATCAAGCAATCCATGGACGACCTGATGACCTGCGACGGCGCCCTGTGCGCGGCGCTGGTCGACTCGAGCAGCGGCATGATCCTGGGCCAGATCGGCTCGGGCGTCGATCTCGAGGTGGCCGCCGCCGGCAACACCGAAGTGGTCCGCGCCAAGCTGCGCACCATGCGCGACCTCGGCCTGAACGACAGCATCGAAGACATGCTGATCACGCTCGGCAAGCAATACCACATCATCCGCCCGATGCAGAAGAAGGAAGGCCTGTTCGTCTACCTGGTGCTGGACAAGACCAAGTCGAACCTGGCCATGGCGCGCCGCAAGACGCTCGACGTCGAACAAGGCATGACGGTCTGAGAAGCCCGCCGCGTCCCGCGCGGCAGCTTCGCCGCGCGGACGCATCAGGTTCGCATCAAGCGCGCGTCAGCAGCGTGTTCGACGGCAGCGTCTCGTCGAGCAGCTTGCGCGCCGTTTCCACGCCCGCCACCGGCAGCAGCGCCGGATCGAGCAGGCCCACCTGCACCAGCACGCTCGCCTGGTCCCAGTAGATGTGCTCGTGGTAGAGCTTGTCGCCGCGGAACTTGATGACCGCGAGCAGCGGGATCTCCACGCGCTTTCCGGTGGGCGCCACGCCGGGCAGCATCCATGGGATCTCGGTGGTGTGGGTGAAGCAGAACAGCATCTCGTCGACCACCTGCGTCGCGCCCACGGTGCGCGAGATCGGCACCAGCGAGGTGTCGGGCGGGTTGCTGTTGACGAAATGGTTCGTATAGAACGCGTGCAGGTTCTTGTAGCCCACGCCGCCGGTCATGGTCGGGATGTGGTTCACGTAGGGCTCGGCCACCATGGTGCCCATGGTGTCGTCCACGTTGCGGGTGCCAAACTCGTACTCGCAGTGCTTGTCCCACAGCGCGGCAAGGTCGTAGTTCGGGCCGATGGCCGACTTCAGCGCGGCCACGCTGCGCTCGTGCGCCATGAGCGCCGAGGCGCGGTGGAAGTGCTCGCCGCCCACGCGCGCAAAGGCGTGGTCGACGCCGGGGTACACATGCACCTCGACGTTCGGCCGGCCGCGCAGGGTCTGCACGATGCGGTCGCGCGCCTCGGGCGGGCAGAAGCCGTCGAGCTCGGCCACGTGCAACGCGAGCTTGCAGCGGATGCGGTCGGCCTCGTCGAGCGCGGCGTCGATGCCCACGCCGTAGTAGCCCACGGCCACGTCCGCGTCGGTGCGGCAGGCCGCCAGGTAGGCGAGCTTGCCGCCCAGGCAGAAGCCGAGCACGCCGACCTTGCCGCCGGGCACCTCGGGGCGCTGGCGCAGCGCGGTGATGGCGGCCTGCATGTCCTGCATGCCGAGCGCTTCGTCGAAGCCCTGGTACAGCGCGAAGGCGCGCTGCCAGTCGTCGGGCGAATAGCCCAGCTGCACGTCGGGCTGCTGGCGCCAGAACAGGTCGGGCACGAGCACCACGTAGCCTTCCTCGGCGTAGTAGTCGGCCACGTCGCGCATGGTCTTGTTGACGCCGAAGATTTCCTGCGCGAGCACCAGGCCCGGGCCGGTGCCGCCGCGCGGCAGGGCCAGGTAGGCGCCGAAGCTGCCGCTGCCGTCGGCGGCCTGGATGCGGATGTCTTGCGACGAGGAGGTGGATGCCTTGTTCTGCATGGGTGTGTGACTCCGTTCAATGCTCAAAGGTGGACGTGGGGAACCAGGGGCTCACTGTACGCATTCCGGATGGCGCGTCGTGACCTGGTAGTAGCCCGAGTGAAAAACCAGCGGCTCGCCGTCGAAGCGTTCGTAGCCTTCGACCTCGCCGATGAAGATCAGGTGGTCGCCGCCGTCGTACTGTCGCACGTTGCGGCACACGAAGCGCGCGAGCACGCCGTTGAGCAGCGGCACGCCGGCCGTGCCCTCGCAGCAGTCGACGCCGCCGAACTTGTCGGCCTGCGGTGTCGAGAACTGGCGCGACAGATGATGCTGCGGCGCGGCCAGCACGTTGATCGCGAAGTGGCTCGCGCCGGTGAAGTCGGCCACGCTGGGCGCCTGCCGTGCCAGGCTCCACAGCACCAGCGGCGGATCGAGCGACACCGACGAGAACGAGTTGGCCGTCATGCCCACGCGGCGCCCGTCGAGCGCGCGCGTGGTGATGACGGTGACGCCGGTGCTGAACTGGCCGAGCGCCTTGCGGAAGTCGCGCCGGTCGAAGCGGTCGACCGCCGCCTCGCGCGCCTTGGCTTCGAGAAAGCGGTCGGCCTCGGCCGCGTCGAACCACCAGAGTGCGAAGTTGCGCGGATCGTCGAAGCCGTTGACCACCGCGCTCGCCACGGCCGGCCTGTGCGTGGCGCTCTGCAGCAGCTTCTGCAGGTGCGGCGCGGGCGGCGTGAGCAGGCTGTGCGTCCAGTCGGTGGCCCAGCGGGCGTAGCCCTCCCAGTAGCGATCGAAGGTCTGCTGCATCCACGCGGCGCCGAAGGGCGCGTCGCCGTGTTCGAGGATGCGCTTGAGGTAGATGTCGGCCGCCTTGGCCGCGTTGTTCGAGCCCTGCCCCGTGATCGGGTCGTTGAGCACCACGGCATCGGCCAGCCCCAGCACCTGGCGGCCCGAGGGCAGCGTGGCGACCGGGTGGCGCACCACGGGCGTGACGCGGCCACGCAGCACACCGTGGTCGTCGGTGAGCTCGATGTGTTCGCAGCGCTCGGCCTCCCAGGGCAGGAAGGTTTCGAGAATCTGCTTGCTGCGCGCCAGGTGCTCCTGCGGCGTCTTCACGTCGTCCCAGCAATCCATGGGGCCGCCGGGCACGCCTTCGAACACCATGATCTCGCACGGGCCGCTGGTGGTGAGCGCCGGGAACACGAAGTACTCGCCGACACCCGGAATGAGGCTGAAGCTCACGGCCGCGAACGGCTCGCGCGGGCGCATGCCCTTCACGTAGGTGAGCGCCAACGCGCGCTGCGGCGCGTCGAACGGCGAGCGCGCGTCATCGCGCGGGAACAGCGCCGAGATCTCGCCCTTGCCGCTCGCCACGACCACGAGGTCGTGCGTGCGCGCGCAGTCTTCCAGCGTGTCGAGGTCTGCGTCCTGGTGAACGAGCCGGCCGCCACGCGCCTCGAACAACGTCATCCACGCAGAGATCTTCAGCCGCTGGTCGACCGACTGCGCGGGGCCGTCGAGCTTCGCCTCCCACGCGATGGCGCGACTGCCTTCCGGGCTTCGCACCGACATGCCGATGCCCTCGACCACCGGGCAGGTGTCGGCCCAGCTGTCGAGCCCCAGTTCGCGCTCGGTCTGCAGCGCGGTCTCGAACATGCACTGGCTGGACATCACCGGCCCGTCGAAGATCTCCTGCGCCGTGCGGTTCGCATACACCGTCACGGCGTACCCTTTGGCCCGCAGGCCCAGCGCGAGCTGCATGCCGGACTGGCCGGCGCCGACGATGGCCACGCGTCGTGTCATGCGCTGGCTCCGCCTACGCAGCCGCCGCGGCGGCCGCGCAGGTGTCGAGGTAGCGGTCGGCCTCCTGCGGGTCGGCGAACCACGGGAAGAAGGTGCGCGGATCGTCGAAGCCGTTGGCGATGGCACTGGCCATCGGCGGCACAGCGCCGGCGCTGCCGAGCAGCTTGAGCACGTGCGGCGGCGGCGGTGCGAGCAGCATGTTGGTCCAGCGCGTGACCCACTGCGCGTAGCCGAACCAGTAGCGGTCGAAGGTCTGCTGCATCCACGGCGCATCGGCCGCGCCGTCGCCGCGCGCCAGGATGCTTTTCAGGTAGGTGTCGGCGCACTTGGCCGCATTGTTCGAACCCTGTCCCGTGATCGGATCGTTGAGCACCACCACGTCGGCCAGGCCGAGTACCTTGCGACCCGAAGGCAGCGTGGCGATGGGCTTGCGCACGGTGGGCGCGAAGCGGCCCGCAAGGATGCCGTTGTCGTCGGTGAGCTCGATGTCGGCGCAGCGCTCGGCCTCCCAGGGCGTGAAGGTGTCGAGAATCCACTTGCTGCGCGCCAGGTGCTCCTGCGGCGTCTTCACGTCGGCCCAGCAGTCCATCGGGCCGCCGGGCACGCCTTCGAACACCATGATCTCGCACGGGCCCGTGGTGGTCAGCGCCGGGAACACGAAGTACTCGCCCACGCCCGGAATGAGGTTGAAGCACACGGCCGAGTACGGCGTGCGCGGGCGCATTCCCTTCACGTAGGTGAGCGCCAGGGCGCGCTGCGGCTGGTCGTAGGTCGACTTGGCGGCGTCGCGCTCGAAGAGCTTGGAGATCTCGCCCTTGCCGCTGGCCACCAGCGTGAGGTCGTGGCTGCGGGCGCATGCCTCGAGGTCGTCGATGCCGGCGTCCTTGAAGACCAGCTCGCCGCCCTTCTGCTGGAACAGCGCCATCCACGCCGGCACCTTCACGCGCTGGTCGACCGACTGCGCGCTCGAGTTCAGCCGCGCCGCCCATTCGATGGCCTTGGCGCCCTTCTGCTCGGGGTGCGGCACGGCGAAGCCGATGCCATCGACCGTGGGGCAGTCGCTGGCCCAATGGTCGAGCCCGAGGTCGCGCTCGACCTGCAGCGCGGTGTGGAACATGCACTGGCTCGACATGACCTTGCCGTGGCGGATGTCGTCCGCCGTGCGGTTGCTGTACATGGTGACCTCGTAGCCTGCGTCCAGCAGACCCAGTCCCAGTTGCAGGCCCGACTGGCCCGCGCCGACGATGGCGATTCGCTTCATGGCTTGCTCCTTCTGTGTTGTCTCGTGGGGTGTTGTTGTGGATGCCGATCAGGGCTCCATCAGGCGGGGAATGGCTGGCACGGCCTGCTCGGGGCCCATGGCGGAATAGCCGCCGTCCACCGCGTAGTCGGCGCCGGTGACGAAGCTCGCGTGCTCGGAGCACAGGAACAGCACCACCTGCGCCACCTCGTCGGGGTCGCCGACGCGCCCCAGCAGGTGGTAGGGCGCGGCCACGCGATCGGTGCGCGCGCGGTCGCCGCCCGTCAGCTGGTCCATCACGGCCGACCAGGTCCAGCCCGGCGAGACGCTGTTCACGCGGATGCGGTCGGGGGCGAGGTCCATCGCCATGTTGCGCGTGAGCTGCGCCATGGCGGCCTTGCTCACGGGGTAAAGCCAGCGCCCGGTCTGGGCCACGCGCGACGAGATGCTGGTGAAGTTGACCACCGCCCCGCCGCCGGCCGCCACCATGTGCGGGTGCGCCGCCTGCAGCATGGCCACGGCACTGGCCACGTTCACGTTGAACGAGGTGAGCCAGTCGGCGCGCGGCGACTTGAAGCCGTCGTCCACGTACGAGCACGCCAGGTTCACCAGAAAGTGCACGCCGCCGTGGCGGGTGGCGGCCTCGTCGACGCAGGCCTTCACCTGTGCGTCGTCGGTGATGTCGGTGCGCACGAAGCGCACCCCGGCGCCCAGCGCGTCGGCCAGCGGCTGGCCCTTGTCGGCGTCGATGTCGGCGATGACCACCTTCACGCCCGCCGCGTGGAAGGCGCGCACCACGCCGGCGCCTATCAATGTCGAGCCACCCGTGACGATGGCGCTTTTGCCTTCGAGTCCCTTGAACATGACGCTTGCTCTCCTCGGTTGAATCGCCGGTTCGGCGAATGGGCCAAAGGTAGAGCGCCGGACCTCGCCGGCCGATCCGGAAAACGCAGGCGCTGTCCCTGCCGCGCAGGTTTTTTCGGGGGCTCCAAGGGACGGCCCGAATTGTGGGCTGGAAGGCTTTTTGCTACGGTCTGCCCGCTTCCCTATGGAAACCGCCACCGCCCCCCGGCTGCCGCTGCAGCGTTACCGTTTGTTCGAGAGCCACGACATGGACGAGGCGCGCGAAAGCGTGGCCCGCGTGTTCTGCCCCCACGGCCTCACGATGCTGCGCCCGCGCACCGAACTGGACGCCTGCCACCACAGCGCGCGGCTGCACCGCGACGTGAGCCTCAATTACGTGCAGTACGGCCCCGGCGTGCAGATCGACCCGGGCTACCTGCAGGATTTCTTCCTGTTGCAGATTCCGTTGCGCGGCGGCGCCGACATCCGCTGCGGCGGCCAGCAGGTCGACGCCACGCCGCGCGTCGCCTCGCTGCCCTCGCCCACCGAATTGCTGTCGATGCGCTGGGCCGACGACAGCCCGCACCTGATCGTGCGCATCGCGCGCGCGGCGCTGCTGTCGCGGCTCGAGGCACTGCTGCAGGCCCCCGTGCGCCAGCACCTGGTGTTCGACCTCGGCGTGCCGCTGGACAACCCCGCGCTCGCGCCGCTGGTGCACTTCATCGACTACCTGCGGCTCACGCTCGATGCCGGCAATGCGCTCCAAGGCGGCGGGCGACTGGCCGAGCATGCCGAGGAGTACCTGATGTCGAGCCTGCTGATGTCGGCCGGCCACAACCACTCGCGCGCGCTCGCCGGCGATGCGCAGCGCCACCTGCTGCCGCGCGCGGTGCGCAAGGCACAGGAGTTCATGGCCGCGCACGCCGAGCAGCCGCTGTCGCTGGCCGACGTGTGCCGCGAGGCCGGCTGCAGCGCGCGCGCCCTGCAGATCGCGTTCCGCCAGCATGCGGGCCAGGGACCGATGGAGTTTCTGCGCGAGCTGCGGCTGGACCGGGTGCGCGCCGAGCTGCAGGCCGCGTCCACGCAGACGGGCGTGCGCGACGTGGCGGAGAAATACGGCTTCCTTCACCTGGGCCATTTCGCCGCCCAGTACCGCGCACGCTTCGGCGAGCGGCCCTCGGACACCCGCGCGCGCCACGCACCGGCGGAACACTGACCCGGCGCGTCGGGCTCAGGCCCGGTCGCGGTGATCGGCTTCGCCGTGCTTCCAGTAGCCCTTGGCGGTCAGGCGCGTGCGCGCCAGGCCTTGGTCGTTCAGGAAATGGGCGCGCAGCGTGCGCACCACGCCCGACTCGCCCGCCAGCCAGATGTAACCCGGCCCTGCCGGCTGCGGCCGGTGCATCAGCTGTTGTTGAAGCGCCAGCCCCGGCTCGGCCGGATCGCCGGTGAGCCAGCAGGTGCGCAACACAGCCTGGCTGCGGATCTCCTGCACATCGGCCGCCGTGGGCACTTCGACATAGGTCTTGAGGCGGATCTCCGGCCCGAGGCTCGCGGCAATCGACTGGATCGCGGGCAGCGCGGTCGCGTCGCCGGCCAGCATCACCCAGCGCGCGTCGTCCGGGAGCGCGAAACCGCCGTCGCGCGGCCCGGCGAAGCCGATGCGTTCGCCCGGCTGCGCCCGTGCCGCCCAGGCCGACGCAGGGCCTTCGTGGCCGCTGTCGCCGTGCAGCACGAAGTCCAACTCGAGCGTGGCGGCGACGCGGTCGATGCGGCGAATGGTGTAGGCCCGCCCTTCGCCGCCGGGCACGAACACCTTCACCCAGGCGCTGGGTTGGTCGGCCGCCGCGTGGCGCAAGAAGGCGGCGACATCCGAGCCGCCGAGGGTGATGCGGCGCATGTGCGGCGTCACGAGGCGGCACTGCAGGACGTGGGCTTCCAATCGCGCACCGCGCTCAGGCGGGGCCGCTGCACTCGGTTGCGGGGATTGGAAGGCGGAAGGCAACGCACGCGGCGCGTGGGCCTCGGAGGCATTGGCTGTCATGGTGTGTGTATCGATTCGGATGTTGCGAACTCTTGAATGCGAGCATTTGCTCGGTTCTTCTTAGAATACGAGCCATCACTCGCATTGAAAACTCGCATTCGAACCGCCCGATGAAATCCCTTCCCCAGCCAAGAAAGACGCCGCGCCAGGCGCGCTCGCAGCAGATGGTCGAGGTCATCCTGGAAGCCACGGCTCGCGTTCTGGGCGAGCGCGGCTATGCCGGCACCAACACCAACGTGGTGGCCGAACGCGCCGGCGTGAGCGTGGGGTCGCTCTACCAGTACTTCCCGAACAAGGACTCGCTGATCACCGCGCTGCACGAGCGGCACGCGGGTCAGATGTACGCGGTGATCGACGAGGTGCTGGCCGCCTCGCGTGCGCGCAGCCTGCGCGGGCGCGTGCAGGCCATGGTGCGCGCGCTGCTCGCGGCGCATGCGGTGTATCCCGAGCTGCATCGCGTGCTCGAAAAGGAATTTCCCTTCTTCGATGCGCCGCGCGAAGAGAGTGCGGCCGACCACGACATCTTCCGGCGCGTGCGCCAGCTGCTGGACGAGCACCGCCCCGAGCTCGCGCCGCGCAACCTCGACCTCGCCACCTGGGTGGTGCTGCAGATCATGGAGACGCTGGTGCATGCGGCCGTCATCGAGCCGCCCGCGCAGTTCGAGCCGGCCGCGCTCGAGGCCTCGATCGTCGATGCGCTCATGGGCTATCTCTGCGGCCCGGCCGGGCGCTAAACAGTGGGATCTCATGCGTGAACCTCCAGGAAGACAGGGACAGACACGGAAACACGTCCCCTCCTGCGCATGACAAATGAAAAGGAAAAATGGGAAGCCCAACCGCGCACACCCTGCACCGCGCGGCTCCAATCTGGCAAAGGTTGTGCGGGTACTGAGCGGATTCGGCCGCATCCGGCCTAGACTCCCCCGCATGAACGCCCAGCCCTTCCTCCACACCTCGACGTCCCGCCCCGGCGGTTGCACGCCTGCGTGGGCGCGGATGACAGCGGCGGCCCAGCAGACGCCCGCACATTCCTGAGCCCGGCGGTCCGCCTCTTTCCCCCTCTCTCTTTTCAGCGCAAACCATCGACCGCCGGGCACCTGCCCCGCGCGGCTGCGCCCCCGTCATCCGGGGTCGCGTTCGACTGGAGTGCGTCATGCATCATCATCAGGTTCAGCGGGAGCACGCCCTTCCCGGAGGCGGCGTCGCATCCAGCACGCCGTCCTTTCAATCCATCCTCGCCGTCACCGACCTGACGGCGCGCGGCAACCGCGCGGTCGAACGCGCCGCCCTGCTCGCGGCCGAGCACGGCGCACTGCTGAAGCTCGTCTACGCGCCCGCGGACCTGGCGCCGCTCGCGCACGCCGAAGCAGCGACCGCCCTCGCGGGGCTGGCCCGCGCCATGGCCTCGCGCTTCGATGTGCTGGTCAAGCAGGTCGCGGGGCCGGGCGGCGGCCTCGCGCAGATCGTGGACGAGGCACGCTACGTCGACCTCGTGGTGCTGAGCCACGAACGCGACCGCTCGCCCGCCGCCTTCTTCACCGGCCAGCCCGTGGAGCGGCTGCTGCGGCAGCTGCGCTGCCCGGTGCTCGTGACGCGGCTCGACACGCGCCTGCGCTACAGCCGCATCCTGGTGGCCGTCGACTTCACGCCCGCCTCGCGCGAACTCGTGAGCCTGGCCCACGGGCTGGACCCCGACGCCGCGCTGGAGCTGTTCCACGCACTCAACACGATGCACGAGAGCAAGCTGCGCTACGCCGAGGTGTCCGAGCACGCCATCAAGACCTACCGCCACGACAGCATGCGGCAGGCGCGCGAGCGGCTGTTCTCGCTCACCGACTCGTCGAGCGCGCGGCGCAACCGCGTGCTCTCGGCCATCGGCCGCGGCGACCCGGCGCGGCAGGCCACGGTGCAGCAGCAGCACGCGCGCGCCGAGCTGCTGGTGGTCGGCAAGCGCCGCGCCCATCCGATGGCCGACTTCCTGTTCGGCAGCGTGGCGCAGCGCGTGCTGTGCTGGGCCACGGGCGACGTGCTGGTCGTGCCCGCGGACCGCCGCGCCGACACCCCGTCGCTCGTCATTTCGAGGAAGCTGCAAGATGTTCGCTGAAGACCCCCTCACCAAGTACCCGCTGCGCCAGTCGCTGCTGCCCGGCGCCGAAGGCCTGGCCGTCTTCGCCCAGCGCGGGCCGGTCGACTGGCTTTCGCGCCCCGACCAGTACGTGTTCATCTGCGAAGGACGCGGCGGCCGGATCTACGCGGCGAACGAGGCCGCGCTCGAAGAAGCCCAGCAGCTGATCCGGGACGCGCACGGCGATCAGGTCGTCTCGCGCGAACCCGAGATCCACACCTTCGTCGATCCCGCGCTCGACGCGGTGGTCGAGCCGATCATGTTCCTGCGCCTGAAGAGCCCGCGCGCCTACGCCACCGTGCTGCGCGACGAGCTCGACCGGCGCCGCGCGGACGTGAAGGAAGAAGACCTGCAGCGCCACGACGTCGTGATCCGCGCCGAGGTGCGGCTGGCCGACCTCATGGGCTACGCGAAGTCGGCGCTGGCGATGTCGAACGGCTCGGCGGTGATCTGGAACTGGCTGCTGCGCTACGGGATGGCCTGAGGCTGCGGCCGGGCGCCTCTTCTCCCTCCCACAAACCCGGTAGCCGGATTTCGGCCGGCGCGGCTAGATTTGCGACATGGCCGACAACCCGCTGTTCCTCTTCTTCACGATGACCGAGAAATTCTCGGACCACCTGAGCGCGACCGGCGCCTATCCGGAGAAGTTCGTGCTGAACCTTGCGCAGCACGACACCTACCTGCGCGACGTGGCGCTCTTCAACGCGGGCCGCCAGCGCCCCCTGGACCCGGCCTTGCACATGGGCATCCGCATCGAGATCGATGCGGCCTCGCCGGGTGTGATGGTGGCCTCCGACGGCACGCAGGTCCTGCTGCTGGGGTAGCGCTGCGCCTGAACTCGCGCAACCTGGGAAGGCGCGAACCGGTCAATGACCGGACAGGGCGCCCGATCAAAACCGGCGCACCGCCAGGCAAAGGCGGCTGACGAGATCCTCCGCAGAATCGGACTCCCCTCGGAGCGACGCGCATCGCCAAGCGTCGATCGAAGTCCAAATGAACCTGAATCTGGGAACTGCTGCGTTCTTCACGGCGCTGGCGGAATTCGTCCTTGCCGCCGGCATGCTGGCGCTGTGGGCGAAGGGACGCGCGCGCTATCTGCTGGTCTGGGGCGTCGGCTTCCTTGTCTTCGGGATCGGCGCCTTGCTGCTCATCCTGCGGGACAGGATCCCGGACTTCTTCTCCATCCTCCTCGGGAATTTCCTCACGACACTGAGTTCGGTCCTGTTCTACGTGGGCATCTGCCTGTTCTTCGATCGGCGCCGCGCGTGGCTGCCCTGGATGGCAGGGGTACTGGCCGTGGAAGTGGCCTTGCTGGCCTGCTTCTCCTATGTCACCTACGACACCTCGGCCCGTGTCTACGTGTACGGCGCGGCCCAGTCGGCGATCGCCCTGATGACCCTCCAGGCACTGTGCACGATGGGTCGTGGACGCGGGGGAAACAGCAACCCCGAAGTGGTCGTCGTCGCCTTGTTGGCGTTGCTGGTTCATGGTGCACGTCTGGTCGGCACGCCCTTCTTTCCCGTGCCACAGGATTTTCTGGCGTCGGGCAATTTCCAGACCCTGCTGGCCTTCGGCTTGAAGTTGACCCACATCGGCTACGCGCTCGCGTTCGGCAACATGCACGCCGCCGCCTTGCATGCCGATCTGCGCGCGGCCCTCGCCCACATCGAGGCCAAGGCCCATCAGAAAGTCGAGATCCTGGGCTACATCGGCCACGACCTGCGCGCACCGCTTGCGACGATCGGCGGGTACGCGTCTCTCCTGCTCGCCGATGCGCACGACACGCAGCGCAAGCATCTGCTGACCATCCAGCGCAGCGTCAAGTACCAGCTCCACCTGATCGACGAACTGCTGGAGTACGCCAAGGCAGAGCTGCAACCGCTGACGGTCCACCCCGTCACCACCGACCTGCCGCGCCTGCTGGACGACATTTCCGACTACGCCGTCGCTCTGTGCGCGCAGCGGAACAACCGCTTTCGCTACCGCCCTTCCGAGCGAATGCCCCGAGAGATCGGCCTGGACGGAAAGCGCATGCAGCAAGTGCTGCTGAACCTGCTGTCCAACGCCGCCAAGTTCACGCGCGACGGCGTGGTGACCTTGTCGGTCACGGCCCGGCCCGAGGGACGCGCGTGTGTCTTGAGCTTCGCGGTCAGTGACACCGGGATCGGCATCGACATGAGCCGCAACATCGACATCTTCGGCGCCTTCCAGCAGATGCACCCCGCGAGCGGCAGCACGGGACTGGGCCTGTTCATCGCGCAGCGCATCGTCTCGGCCATGGGCGGAACGCTGAGCGTGGCCGGTCAGGGTGCGACGTTCTCCTTCGCGCTGTCGGTGCCGGTCGATGCCTTCGACGCGGACTGGCCCGTCGTCGCGCAGCGGGAGACCGCGCCTGGCGAGCCATCACCGGCGCTCGCGATGCCCCGGCATGCCATGCCGGAGGATCGTGCCCTGGACGAGCTCGCCAGCCTGGCGCTTCAGGGCCGCGTCACGGACATCGAGCACTGGATCGAACGCCACGCCGAAGAAGCCGCCTACACGCCGTTCCTGGCCCTGCTTGTCGACCTGCTGGAGCGGTTGGACCTGCGCGGGATTCACGCGCTGGTGAACCGCCCCGCCAAGTCCTAGTGTGGTGTCCCGCAAATAGCTGCGCAAAATGAAATCGATGCGTTTCGCGCCAGGGCAAGGCGCAAACCGCAGCGATACCCGTAGGTATCGCGAGGATTTGCAACGCCGCCCTGGCGTGAAAGGCGCGATTTCATGCGCAGTTATTTGTGGGACACCACACTAGATGTGCAGCGCGGCCAGCGCGCCGATCGCGACGCCCGCGACGGCCACGCCGTACATGGCGCGCTCCAGCCATTTCTTCCGGGTGAGCAGCGCAATGGCCGCCAGCGCGATGGAGACCTGCAGCACGGTGGTGGCCTGCGCCCAGCGGTGGTGCTGGTGCATCTGCGTCTCGGACTGCGCGTCCCAGCGGCTGGCCTCGTCCTCCAGCTTCTTGGCAGCCGCCTGGATCTCGGTCTTCTCCTGCTCGTAGCGGGTGACCTTCACCTGCCAGCCCTGGCGACGGCCGTCGTCGGTGGCGGTGTCGCGTGCGAACTCCGCCAGCGCCTGCTTGGTGCTCTTCGACTGGAAGTAGTTCCACTGGTTCGAAGCCTCGGTCTTCTTGATGGCCGCGTTGTTCTTGTAGAGGCCGGCGTTGGCCTGCGTGGCCCCGCCCATGTACGCGAAGATCGCGCCCGCCGTCGCAATGGCTGCGGTGCTCACGGCGATCTTTCCGGTCGTGCTCATGCCCTTGCCTGAGGAGGCGGCACCGTCATGGCCGTGGTCGTGGCCGCCGGAGGCGGCATGTTCGAGTTCGTGATCGTGCGGACCATGCACGTGAAAGCCGTGTCCTGACATGAAGTTCTTCTAGGCGTTGTTGTTGGAAATCTGGAGGGCGCGCGAGTATGCCCGGACTTCATGCGTCGATGGCTCGGGGAAAGTCCTGTCGGCTCTGCGGATGCGCAGGGCTCGCAGGCACCCGCCGGGAACGCTTGGGTGCACTCCGGAAACGTGCTGCGCTCAGGTCAGCCGCGCGTGCGTGCGAGCCGGGCTTGGCAGCAGATCACCGATGCCAGGCCCGGCAGATTCGCAGGGATCGACGTTCCCGATATCAGTCGCGATCCTCGTAGTAGCGACGGTGCTGCTCGCGCTCCCATTGCCGGCGACGCCATTCGCGGCGCTCTGCGCGGCGCTCCTCCCAGCGTTGCGCGCGACGCTCTTCCCAACGGGATTCAGGCTCGTAGTAGACAGGTGCCGGGGCGGAGTAGACCGGCTGCGCGGGCTGGTAGTAGGTCGGGGCGGGCCTCGAATAGACAGGCGCCGGCTCGTAATAGACCGGTGCGGGCTCGCTCACGACCACGCCAGGCAGGTTGACGCCAATGGACCAGCTGGTGGCTGCACTGGCCGATGCAGCGGTGAACAAGGCTGCGGCAGCAACGAGACCTGCGAAACCCAGCTTGAGAGTGGCTCGGGGGAAAGTCATTTCATCTCCTGGAGGGCGAGAAATAGCCCTGATGCACAACCAACGCCTGGCCTTGCGGCGCCGCGTACATCGCCACGGTGAAGAACGTTCCCAAATGTCACGCTGCCAGCTGGTCGAGGTGGGGTTGGTCGGAATCCCTGGAACAAGTGCCCATCCGCGCCCAAGCCCCGGAGCAAAACAAAAAGCCCCAGTAGCAAAACTGCTACTGGGGCTTGTGTTTGGCGGAGTGGACGGGACTCGAACCCGCGACCCCCGGCGTGACAGGCCGGTATTCTAACCAACTGAACTACCACTCCTGGTAGACAACGTTCGTTCCTTGCGGAACCGAGTGTTGACGACTCGTGCCGACTTCACCGAAGTGAAACTGGCGACCCTACGGGGATTCGAACCCCGGTAGCCACCGTGAAAGGGTGGTGTCCTAGGCCTCTAGACGATAGGGTCAAAACCTTGGACGTGCTGCGATCAGCATCTCTAACCTACTCGACACTTTGATGGTGGAGGTAAACGGGATCGAACCGATGACCTCTTGCATGCCATGCAAGCGCTCTCCCAGCTGAGCTATACCCCCGTGTGGGTGTCGAGCCTCGAATTATAGCCCGATTTTTCAGGCCTTTTTCAATCGCTCGATAACTTTTTCGCGGGAAAAAATTTCGAGCACTGAATCGAGGGACGGTGTCTGCGATGTTCCCATCACAAGCACTCGTACTGGCATCGCTAACACGGGCATTTTCAGCGCGTGTGTCGCGAGGACTTCCTTGATCATAACTGCGATTTCGGCCCTCTCCCAGGCGACCGTCATCAATTTTTCAACGAGTGTTGCGATCGCTGGCTTCACTGCATCGGTGATGTGCTGCGCGCGGTCTGCATCGCTCACTTCGATGTCCGAATAGAACGCTGCAGCCCAACCAGCGAGCGCCGCCGTGGTGTCGCAACGGTCCTTGAAGAGCGCACAGATCGCAGGCAAACGTGCGTCGGCGACGATGCCGCGCTTTTGCAACTGCGCTGCAACAAGCGGTGCAAGCTCGTCACCGCTCTTGGCCTTGATGTACTGCGCATTCACCCACGCGAGCTTGGCCGCGTCCCACTGCGCGGGGCTCTTCGACAGGTGCGATCCGTCGAACCAGCTCACCATCTGCTCGCGCGTGAAGAGCTCGTCGTCGCCGTGGCTCCAGCCCAGGCGCGCGAGGTAGTTGAGCATGGCTTCGGGCAGGTAGCCGTTGTCCTCGTACGCGGTGACGCTCACGGCGCCGCGGCGCTTCGAAAGCTTCTGCCCGTCGTCGCCGAGGATCACGGGCACGTGGCCGAACTGCGGCAGCGGTGCGCCAAGCGCGCGGAAGATGTTGATCTGCCACGGCGTGTTGTTGATGTGCTCGTCGCCGCGGAACACGTGCGTGATGTTCATGTCCCAGTCGTCGACCACCACCGCGAAGTTGTAGGTGGGCACACCGTCGGGCCGCAGGATGATCAGGTCGTCGATCTCGCGGTTGTTGATGGTGATCTCGCCCTTGACGAGGTCGTTCCACGTCACGTCGCCTTCGGGCGGATTGCAAAAGCGCACCACGGGTGGCACGCCTTCGGGCACGGGCGGCAGCACCTTGCCGGGCGCCGGACGCCAGCGGCGGTCGTACAGCGTCTTCTCGCCGCGCGCGCGCTGGGCTTCGCGCATCTCGTCGAGCTCGGCCGGCGTGCAGTAGCAGTGGTAGGCGGTGCCGGCCGCGAGCATCTGCGCGATGACTTCGCGGTAGCGCTCGAGGCGCTGCATCTGGTAGATCGGGCCTTCGTCGTAGTCGAGGCCGAGCCAGTGCATCGACGCAAGGATCTGGTCGGTCGAGTCCTGCGTGGAGCGGGCCACGTCGGTGTCCTCGATGCGCAGCACGAACTCGCCGCCGTGGTGGCGTGCATAGGCCCACGAATAGAGTGCAGTGCGCGCCGTGCCCAGGTGCAGGAAGCCGGTGGGAGACGGTGCGATGCGGGTGCGAACTTTGCCGGTCATGAAATGAAAAATCAGGAAGTCAGGGTGCTCAGGCCGCGCGAAAGGTCGGCCGTGATGTCGTCGATGTATTCGAGGCCGACCGCGAGGCGGATCAACCCCTGGCTGATGCCGGCAGCCTGGCGCTGCACTTCGGTGAGGCGGCCGTGCGAGGTCGTGCCGGGGTGCGTGATGATGGTCTTGGTGTCGCCCAGGTTGGTGGCGATGCTCACGACGCGCGTGCTGTTGATCACGTGAAAGGCGTTGGCGCGCGCGGCGTCGGGCGTGTCGCCGACCACGTCGAACGACACCACCGCCCCGCCCTGCCCCGACTGCTGGCGCATCGCGAGTTCGTGCTGTCCATGCGAGGCAAGACCGGGGTAGTACACGCGCGCAATGCCGGGCTGCTGCTCGAGCCACTGCGCCACGGCCAGCGCATTCGCGCATTGCGCCTTCATGCGAATGCCGAGCGTTTCCATGCCCTTGAGCACGACCCACGCATTGAATGGCGACAGCGCCATGCCGGCGGTGCGCACCACGGGGCCGAAGACATCGACGATGAGCTTCGACGGACCGCAAATCGCGCCAGCCATCACACGGCCCTGGCCGTCGAGGTACTTGGTGCCCGAATGGATGATGAGGTCAGCGCCCAGCTCGGCCGGCCGCTGCAGGATCGGCGTGCAGAAGCAGTTGTCGACCGCGAGCAGCGCGCCCACGCCGTGGGCCAGGTCGGCCAGTGCCTGGATGTCGCAGACTTCCGTCAGCGGGTTGGTCGGCGTTTCTGCGAAGAGCAGCTTGGTGTTGGGTTTGAGCGCGGCGCGCCATTCGGCCACGTCGGTCTGCGAGACAAAGGTGGTCTCGACGCCGAACTTGGCGAACTCCTTGCCGAACAGGTTCAGCGTGGAGCCGAACACCGAGCACGAGCAGATCACGTGGTCACCGGCCTTGAGCAGGCCCATGCACATCATGAGGATCGCGCCCATGCCGGTCGAGGCGCCGATGGCGGCCTCGGTGCCTTCGAGCGCGGCCAGGCGCTGCTCGAAGCTGGCGACCGTCGGGTTCGAGGTGCGCGAGTAGGTGAAGCCGGCCTCGGTGCCGGCGAAGCGGCGGGCCGAGGTCTCGGCGTCGGGCTGCACGAAGCCGCTCGTGAGGAACAGGGCCTCCGAGTGCTCGCCGTGCTGGCTGGGCGCCAGGCCGGTGCGCAGCGCGAGGGTGTCGCGGTGCAGGCCGGGTGGCAAGGTGCGTTCGTCTTGGCTCACGTCGGCCCTCTCTTCTTTCTCTTACTCGCTGGGGTTCGGCAGGGCGAGGCGCGAAGCGTCTTCTTCGTTTTCCTCGATGCGCGGACGGTTGCCGTTCATGCGCGAGATGGCGGCGGTGTCGATGTCGCCGGTCACGTACACGCCGTCGAAGCACGAGGCGTCGAAACCGGCGAGCTTCGGGTTGAGCGAGCCGATGGCGCGCTTCATGGCGTCAACGTCCTGGTAGATCAGCGCATCGCAGCCGATGAGCTCGCGAATTTCCTCGACGGTGCGGTCGTGCGCCACGAGTTCGTCCTTGGTCGGCATGTCGATGCCGTAGACGTTGGGGTAGCGCACCGGCGGCGCGGCGCTGGCCAGGTAGACCTTGCGGGCGCCGGCGTCGCGCGCCATCTGCACGATCTCGCGGCTGGTGGTGCCGCGCACGATGGAGTCGTCGACCAGCAGCACGTTGCGGCCCTTGAATTCGCTGCCGATCACGTTGAGCTTCTGGCGCACCGACTTCTTGCGAACGCCCTGCCCCGGCATGATGAACGTGCGACCGACGTAGCGGTTCTTCACGAAGCCTTCGCGGTATGGAATGCCCAGGAGGTGCGCGAGCTGCGTGGCGCTCGGGCGGCTCGATTCGGGAATCGGGATGATCACGTCGATCTGGTTCGGCGGCACGGTCGAGACCACGCGCTTGGCCAGCGTTTCGCCGAGGTTCAGGCGCGCCTGATACACCGAGATACCGTCGAGCACCGAGTCGGGACGTGCGAGGTACACGAACTCGAAGATGCACGGGTTGAGCGACGCACCTTCGGCGCACTGCATCGAGTGCACGTTGCCTTCGAGGTCGATGAACACGGCCTCGCCCGGTTCGATGTTGCGTTCGAACACGTGGCCCGAGCCTTCGAGCGCGACCGATTCGCTGGCCACCATGACGGTGCCGTCGGCGCTGCGGCCCATGCACAGCGGGCGGATGCCGTAGGGATCGCGGAAGGCCAGCAGGCCGTGGCCGGCGATCAGCGAGACCACGGCGTAGGAGCCGCGCAGGCGCTTGTAGACGTTCTTGACGGCGGCGAACACCTCGGCCGGGTGCAGCGGCACGCCGCGCGAAGAGCGCTCGACTTCGTGGGCCAGCACGTTGAGCAGCACTTCGGAGTCGCTCTCGGTGTTGGTGTGGCGGTGGTCGGTGGAGAACAGCTCCGCGCGCAGGGCGTGCGCGTTGGTCAGGTTGCCGTTGTGCACCAGCACGATGCCGAAGGGCGCGTTCACGTAGAAGGGCTGCGCCTCTTCTTCGCTGTAGGCGTTGCCCGCGGTCGGGTAGCGCACCTGGCCCAGGCCCACGTTGCCCGGCAGCGCGCGCATGTTGCGGGTGCGGAACACGTCGCGCACCATGCCCTTGGCCTTGTGCATGAAGAACTTGCGTTCCAGCAAGGTCACGATGCCGGCCGCGTCCTGGCCGCGGTGCTGCAGCAGCAGCAGCGCGTCATAGAGCAGCTGGTTGACGGGTGCGTTGCTGACAACGCCGACGATTCCACACATGAACGATTCCTCTCAGGGCAGGTAGCTTGCCAACTTTTCAGGCAGCGAGGGTTTGAGGCCCTGCAATGCCGCATCGAGAACAATGGCGCTGCGCGATTCGTGCCACCAGGCACTGTCGCTCAACGCCAGCAAATGAACAACGACCGCCAGCACGAGCAGGGCCACTGCCCCCCGTGCCGCGCCGAACGCTGCTCCCAAAATCCGGTCCACCGGCCGCAGGCCGACCGCGGCGATCAGCTTGCGCGTGAGGGCTGCCGCCAGCCCCACGCCGAACGCCACCGCCACGAACACCAGCACGAAGGCCAGCGGGTAACGCCAGGTGGCCTGCGGTTCGCCGAACGGCAGCCAGGCCGCCACGTCGGAGGCCACCCACTGGGCCACGATGAAGGCGGCCACCCATCCGATCAGCGAAATCACTTCGAACACCAGGCCGCGCACCAGCCCGAACAGCATCGACAGCACGATGAGCGCGATGGCGATCCAGTCGAGCAGGGCCACGGCAATGAACTACAGGCAGCGGGCGACGGCGGTGCTTACAACGTGAGGATGGCTGCGGCCAAAGACAAGCCCTTGACCCGGTCCGCGGCCTTCTCGGCCTCGGCACGCGAGGCGAACGGCCCGACGCGCACACGCGTGCGTTCGCCGTCGGTCGTCTTGGCGACGTGTACGTAGGTCTTGAGGCCGGCGCGTTCGAGCTTCTGGCGCACTTCGCGCGCCTTGTCGGCATCGGCGAAAGCACCGACCTGCACGACGAAGCGGCCGTTGTCGTCGGCGGCCGGCTTGGGCGCGGCGGCGGGCGGCTTGCCTTCGAGCAGCGCGCGGGCGCGGGCGCCGTCATCGGCGTTCGCGGCGGGCTTGGCGGGTTCCGGCTTCGGCTTGGCCTCGGGCTTCGGTTCGGGCTTTTTCGGCTCCGGCTTGGGTTCCGGTTTGGGCTCGGGCTTCGGCTCGGGTTTGGGTTCCGGCTTGGGCTCGGGCTTCTTCGGCTCCACGGCGGGCTTGGGCGCCGCCGGCGTCGCGGGCACGGTCGCGCCCGGCTCGATCACGGTACCGTCGGCGGTCTCGGTGATCATGCCGCCGGCCGACGAGGCGGCCGCCACGCGGGAGCTGCCGTCGGACGACGACGACGGCGCGCTGCTCGTCGCGGGTGCCGGCGTGGCGGGCACGGGCAGCGGCTTGGCCTTGTTGCGGTCGGGAATCTCGATCGGGATATCGACCGGCACGGGGCGCGGTTGGGTGTCGAACAGCAGCGGGAAGCCGATCACGCCGACCAGCACCAGCACCGCCGCGCCGAGCAGCCGATGGCGCGCACGCCGGCGCATGGATTCGACACTTTCCGCCGGCACCGCCGCGGGGGCGCTGCGTCCTTCGTTGCCTTGTGGGCCGCGCGCGCGGAACTTGAAAAACGCCATGAAGTTCGATCCCTGGAGGAGTGCAGCGAGGTGGTGCCCGATGGTGCCGGATGGGTGTGGACAGCCCGACGATCAGCCGCCTGGCAGCAGGTGTTTGGCTTGCAGCCGGGGGGTGCCGTTTTCGAGGACGCCACCCACGGTGAAGAACGATCCGAAGACCACGATTCTATCAGTGGCACCTGCCTGCTCGATGGCCGCGCGCAGGGCGTCCATCGGGCTCGCGTGCACGCTGCCCGAGGCGTCTTTGCGCGTGTTCTGGGCCTGCCACGCGGCCAGCAGATCGGCGGCCTTGGCGGCGCGCGGCGTGGGCAGGTCGGTGAAGTACCAGCGGTCGATCAGCGGCCCGATGCGCGCCAGGATGGGCGCGAGGTCCTTGTCGGCCATGACGCCGAACACGCCGTGCGTGGTGGGCGAAAAACCCATCGCGTCGAGGTTCTCGGCCAGCGCCGCGACGGCGTGGGCGTTGTGCGCCACGTCGAGCACCAGCGTGGGCTCGCCCGGCACGATCTGGAAGCGGCCCGGCAGCTCGACCATCGCGAGCCCGTTGCGCACCGCCTGCGCCGTGATCGGCAGCTGCGGGCGCAGCGCCTCGAGCGCCGCGAGCACGCCCGCCGCATTGAGCAGCTGGTTGGCGCCGCGCAGCGCCGGATAGGCCAGCCCGCTGTAGCGCCGCCCGCGGCCCGACCAGCCCCACTGCTGCTTGTCGCCCGAGACGTTGAAGTCGTGCCCGAAGCGCCACAGGTCGGCGCCGATGGCGTTGGCGTGGTCGATGACGCTTTGCGGCGGCACCGGGTCGCTCACGATGGCGGGCTTGCCGGCGCGCAGGATGCCGGCCTTCTCGAAGCCGATGCTTTCGCGGTCGGGGCCGAGGTATTCCATGTGGTCCAGGTCGATGCTGGTGATGATCGCGCAGTCGGCGTCGATGATGTTCACCGCGTCGAGCCGGCCGCCCAGGCCGACCTCGAGGATCGCCACGTCGGGCTTCTCCTGGATCATGCAATGCAGGATGCCGAGCGTGGTGAACTCGAAGTAGGTCAGGGCCATGTCGCCGCGGGCCTTTTCCACCACCTCGAAGCTTGCTATCAGTTTGGAAGCATCGACCGCTTCGCCCTTGAGCCGCAGCCGCTCCTCGAAGCGCACCAGGTGCGGCGAGGTGAACACGGCCGTGCGGTAGCCCGCGTGCGTGAGGATCGATTCGAGCATGGCGCAGGTCGAACCCTTGCCGTTGGTGCCCGCCACCGTGATGACGGGGCAGTCGAAACGCAGGCCCAGACGCTGCGCCATTTCTTTGGCGCGATCGAGCCCGAGTTCGATCTTGTCGGGATGAAGGTGCTCGGCGCGCGCGAGCCAGTCGTTCAGGGTTTCCATGGAGGCCGGCATTGTCGCCGACCCGCCGCTCGCGGCATCATGGCGGCCATGACAACCCTATACGGCATTCCGAACTGCGACACCGTCAAGCGCGCCCGCGCCTGGCTCGACGACCATGGCGTGGCCTACGCCTTCCACGATTTCAAGAAACAGGGCGTGCCCGAGGCCGAGCTCGACCGCTGGCTCCAGGCCCCTGGCTGGGAGGCGCTGGTCAACCGCAAGGGCACCACCTGGCGCAAGCTGGACGAGGCCATGCGCGACGCAGTGGTCGACGCCGCCTCGGCCCGCCCCGTGCTGCTGGCCAACCCCAGCCTGATCAAGCGGCCGGTGGTCGATTGGGGCCCGAAGACGGGCGTAACGACTGGTTTCGATGCCGACAGCTGGGCTGTGAACGCCGTGTAAACCCCGGAACCCCGTCCCGCCGGCCGGCCTCCAACCGCGATCTGCAGGAGAGAACACCATGAACAGACACGTTTTTCGCATCCTCACGGGGCTGTCGGCGGCTGGCCTGCTGGCCACGGGCGCCAGCGTCGTGCAGGCCCAGCAAGTGGTCCAGGCGCGCGTGATTTCCGCCACGCCGATCCGCGAAACGACCGGCAGCGACGTCAGCTACAACGTCACCTACGAATACCAGGGCCGCCAGTACACGACCCGCACCACCAGCCGGCCGGGCGCCACCATCCCGATTCAGGCCAGCGCCTACGGCGTGACCACGTCGGGCGTGACCACCGCGCCGGTCCAGCCCCAGTCGCAATTGCAGCCCTACCCGGTCGAGGCCAACAACGGCCCGCAGTACCAGGAGCAGTACCAGCCGTACCCGCAACAGGGGCAGTACCAGCAAGGCGCCAACTCCCCCTGGGACAGCGTCGTGCCCGAACCCGGCGTGGTGGTGTCCAACGCGCCCGCGCCGGTCTACGTGCAGCCGGCCCCGGTGTACGCCCCGCCCGTCTACGTGCAGCCCGCCTACACCTACCCGTATGCGCAGCCCTACGCCTACCCGCCGGTCGGCATCTCGCTGAACCTGGGCTATTCGCGCGGCTGGGGCGGTGGCGGCTACTACCGTGGCTATCGCGGATGGGGCGGCCATCGCCACGGCTGGCGCTACTGAGTTTCCCCCACGGCGGGCCGGCTCTCCCGAGCCCCTAAAATCGAGGGCTTCTCCAACCCCGGGGGTGCTGCTGCCGCGGCGCGTCCCTCGATCCGCCGAACGCGCAGGCGCCGGCGCCATCCATCCAATGACGACGACTACCGACACCATCAACAGCGCCGCAGTGGCCACCAAGGCCAATGTGTATTTCGACGGCAAGTGCGTGAGCCACAACCTCACCCTGGCGGACGGCACCAAGAAATCGGTCGGCGTGATCCTGCCCTCCACCCTCACCTTCAACACCGGCGCGCCTGAAATCATGGAAGGCACCGGCGGCAGCTGCGAATACCAGCTCGCGGGCACCAGCGAATGGATCGCCTCGGGCCCCGGCCAGAAGTTCAGCATTCCCGGCAATTCGAGCTTCCAGATCCGCGTGAGCGGCGAGCCCTACAGCTACATCTGCCACTTCGGTTGAAACGGAACCCCTGACATGTCGACCATTCTCCAAAACGTTCCCGCCGGCCAGAAGGTCGGCATCGCCTTCTCGGGCGGCCTGGACACCAGCGCAGCGCTGCACTGGATGAAGCTCAAGGGCGCCGTCCCCTACGCCTACACCGCCAACCTCGGCCAGCCCGACGAGCCCGACTACGACGAGATCCCGCGCAAGGCGATGCTCTACGGCGCCGAGAACGCCCGCCTGATCGACTGCCGCGCACAACTGGCCAACGAAGGCATCGCCGCCCTGCAGGCCGGCGCGTTCCATGTGACCACCGCCGGCGTGACCTACTTCAACACCACGCCGCTGGGCCGCGCGGTGACGGGCACCATGCTGGTGTCGGCCATGAAGGAAGACGACGTCCACATCTGGGGCGACGGCAGCACCTACAAGGGCAACGACATCGAGCGCTTCTACCGCTACGGCCTGCTCACCAACCCCGCGCTGAAGATCTACAAGCCCTGGCTCGACCAGGTCTTCATCGACGAGCTGGGCGGCCGCGCCGAAATGTCGGCGTTCATGCAGAAGGCCGGCTTCGCCTACAAGATGTCGTCCGAGAAGGCCTATTCGACCGACTCGAACATGCTGGGCGCCACGCACGAGGCCAAAGACCTCGAGCACCTGAACAGCGGCATGCAGATCGTGCAGCCCATCATGGGCGTGGCCTTCTGGAAGGACGAAGTCGAAGTCAAGCGCGAAACCGTCTCGGTGCGTTTCGAAGAAGGTGTGCCCGTCGCCCTGAACGGCGTGCGCTACACGAACCTGGTCGAGCTGATCCTCGAAGCCAACCGCATCGGCGGTCGCCACGGCCTGGGCATGAGCGACCAGATCGAGAACCGCATCATCGAGGCCAAGAGCCGCGGCATCTACGAGGCCCCGGGCCTCGCGCTGCTGTTCATCGCCTACGAGCGCCTGGTCACCGGCATCCACAACGAAGACACCATCGAGCAGTACCGCGACAACGGCCGCCGCCTGGGCCGCCTGCTGTACCAGGGCCGCTGGTTCGACCCGCAGGCCATCATGCTGCGCGAAACGGCCCAGCGCTGGGTGGCGCGCGCCATCACCGGCGAAGTGACGGTCGAGCTGCGCCGCGGCAACGACTACTCGATCCTGAACACCGAATCGGCCAACCTCACCTACAAGCCCGAGCGCCTGAGCATGGAAAAGGTCGAAGGCGCGTTCACGCCGCTGGACCGCATCGGCCAGCTCACGATGCGCAATCTGGACATCGTCGACACGCGCGAAAAGCTCGCCATCTACACGCAGGTCGGCCTGCTGTCGTCGGGCGAAGGCGCCTCGCTGCCGAAGCTGGCGAACGACGACGACGCGAGCTGATCGATCCCTTCGCTGCCCTTGCCAACCGCAAGGGCAGCAATGACAACGGGCCCCTCGGGGCCCGTTTTTCTTTGGAAGGTGCACCCGGCGTCAGTCGCCGCCTCCTCCGCACCCGCCACCGCATCCACCGCCCCCATCGGACGCGCCACCGCCGTCGCTGGAGCCGCCATCGCCGCTCCCGCTCGCCTCGCTGCCGCCGAAGCCTCCGGCATCGCCCGAGCTGCCGCCGTCGGACGACGAATCGCCGAAGCTCGTGCCGCAGTGCGCGTCGGTGCCCGTTGCGCGCTCGATCGCCCGGCAATCGGGGATGTAGTGAAAGCCGTCCGCAATCGCAAACTTGATGTCCAGCGCAAACAGCAGCGGCAGTCGCGCCGGATTGCGCGGGTCGATGCTTTCTTCCTTGCAGGCCCAGTACCAGGTGCGGCGCAGGCCGTCGTTGCGCCGCGCGTCCTGGCCCAGTACCTCGGCCGGGCTGTGGTGCAGCAGGCGCCCGAAGGCCGCCTGGCACCAGGTCTGGTAGCCCTGCGTGTGCAGGATGAACTCGTGCCAGGCCGTGTCGACCACCCGCGAGGGCATGGCGACGAACTTGAGGTTGCTGCGCAGGTACGCCATGAAGAACTGCCGCAGCCCGCGCAGCACCAACTCGGCGTCGCGTCGGCTCAGTTGCGGGTGCGCCGCGCGGAGCTTGCCGATCAGGAACGGCGGCAGCCGGGCCTCGCGGATGAACTGGCGGCGCAGGCTGAGTTCGATCTGGCTCAGGAGCCCCGCGAATAAGAGGGCCGCGAGGATCAGCAGCACCGACCCCCACCAGCCCGCCCGCACCAGGAACACCGAGGCGATGCCCGCCACGATGACGGCAAGCTGCGCCCAGCCCAGCACGGCGATGCGCCGGCGGTAGTTCAGGTGCAGGAAGTCGAGATCCACCGCGTCAGACCACCACCGGCTCCGGCTCCAATCGGATGCCGAAGCGTTCGTACACGCTGGTCTGGATCGCCTTGGCCAGCGTCATCACCTCGCCGCCCGTCACCGGGTTGGCCGAGCCGCCGCGGTTGACCAGCACCAGCGCCTGCTTTTCGTACACGCCGGCGTTGCCCACCGACTTGCCCTTCCAGCCGCAGGCGTCGATGAGCCAGCCGGCCGCGAGCTTGATGCTGCCGTCGTCCATCGGGTAGTGCACGATCTTGGGGTCGCGCGCAATGATGTCGGCGCACTGTTCGGGCGTGACCGTCGGGTTCTTGAAGAAGCTGCCGGCGTTGCCCAGCACGCGCCAGTCGGGCAGCTTGGCGCGGCGGATGGCGCAGATCCACTCGAAGATGTCGACCGCGCTGGGCGTGAAATTGCCGGTTTCTTCCATCTTGCGCTCGAGGTCGAGGTAGCCGACCACCGGCTTCCACGGCTTGGGCAGCCGGAAACGCACCCGCGTGATGACCGCGCGGCCCGCCAGGCCGAAATCGTTCGGGCCGCTGCGCACGTGCTTGAAGACCGAATCGCGGTAGCCAAAGGCGCACTGCGCCGCGTCGAGCGTGAAGGCGCGGCCGGTTTCGAGGTCGAAGGCGTCGAGCGAGTCGAAGCGGTCCTGCAGCTCGACGCCGTAGGCGCCGATGTTCTGCACCGGCGCGCCGCCCACGGTGCCGGGAATGAGTGCCAGGTTTTCCAGCCCCGGGTAGCCGCTGCGCACCATCCATTCGACGGTGTCGTGCCAGGTTTCGCCGGCGCCGGCCTCGACGATCCAGGCGCGCGGCGTCTCTTCGACCAGCCGCCGGCCCTTGATCTCGATCTTCAGCACCAGTGGCTTGACGTCGCCCGTGAGCACGATGTTGCTGCCGCCGCCGAGCACGAAACGGGGTTCGTCGCGCCAGGCCGGATCGGCGTGCAGCGCGGCCAGGTCGGCCTCGCTGGTGATGCGCGCCAGGTGCTGCGCGCGCGCGACGATGCCGAAGCTGTTGTAGGGCTGCAGCGGGACATTGGACTCCACGATCATGGGAGAATTGTCGCATTCAGTACCCGTGCGTCCAGGAGAGCCTATGCCGTCTTTCGATACCGTCTGCGAGCCCAATCTGCCCGAAGTGAAGAATGCGGTCGAAAACACCGCCAAGGAAATCGGAACGCGCTTCGATTTCAAGGGCACCGCCGCCGCCGTCGAGCTCAAGGACAAGGAGATCACCATGATCGGCGACGCCGAGTTCCAGCTCGTGCAGGTCGAGGACATCCTTCGCAACAAGCTCACCAAGCGCAACGTCGACGTGCGCTTTCTCGATAAGGGCGACGTCCAGAAGATGGGCGGCGACAAGGTCAAGCAGGTCATCAAGATCAAGAACGGCATCGAGAGCGAGCAGGCCAAGAAGATCACCCGCATCGTCAAGGACAGCAAGCTCAAGGTGCAGGCCGCGATCCAGGGCGACGCCGTGCGCATCACCGGGGCCAAGCGCGACGACCTGCAGGCCGCCATGGCCCTCATCAAGAAGGACGTGCCCGACATGCCGCTGTCCTTCAACAACTTCCGCGACTGACCCGCGCATGAAGGCGCTCCTCGTCGCGGCGCTGTGGGCGGCCGCGGCCACGGCGGCGCACGCCGCCGACTCGGTCACGCTGACCGGCTCCATCGGCAGCCGCGCCATCCTCATCGTGAATGGCGCGCCGCCCAAGACGGTGGCGGTCGGGGAGACCTTCCAGGGCGTCAAGCTGGTGTCGCTGCAGGCCGACCAGGCGGTGGTCGAATCGGCGGGCAAGCGCTTCTCGCTGCGCATGGATTCGCCCGTGAGCATCGGCCGGGGCGGTATTGCCGGCAGCGGCGGCAACCGCATCGTGCTGCAGGCCGACAGCCGGGGCCACTACATGACGCAGGGCCAGATCAACGGCCGCGCCGTCACCTTCATGCTCGATACCGGTGCGACCACCATCGCGCTGTCGGCGGTCGATGCCCAGCGCATCGGGCTCGACTACAGCAAGGGGCAGCTGGTGCAGATGCGCACGGCCAACGGCAACGCTGCGGGCTACAGGCTGCGGCTGCAAAGCGTGCGCGTGGGCGACGTCGAGGTCTACGACATCGACGCCATCGTCTCGCAGCAACCCATGCCCTTCGTCTTGCTGGGCAACAGCTTTCTCAACCGCTTCTCGATGCGGCGCGATGCCGACGAGATGATTCTCGAGAAGCGGTACTGAGACCGCTCCCGATCCGGCCTCAGGCCTGCGCGGCCGTGACGACGATCTCGATCTTGTAAGCCGCGTTGGCCATCTTGGCCTCCACGGTCGCGCGCGGCGGCGTGTTGCCGGCCGGAATCCACGCGTCCCACACCTCGTTCATGGCGCCGATGTCGCCGATGTCGGCCAGGAAGATCTGCGTCATGAGGATGCGCGACTTGTCGCTGCCGGCCTCGGCCAGCAGGCGGTCGACCATGCCGAGCACCTGCGCGGTCTGGCCGCGGATGTCCTGCGTGGTGTCGTCGGGCACCTGGCCCGCGAGGTAGATGGTGCCGTTGTGCACCGCGGTCTCGGACAGACGCGGGCCGACGTGGAAGCGGGTGATGGATGCCATGGTGAGTTCAAGCCTTTTTCTTCGAGCCGAGTTTCGACTCCGTGCCGGCCGCGAGCCGGCGGATGTTTTCGCGGTGCCGCCAGATCAGCAGCAGACTCATGATGATGATCGCAATCAGCACCGTGCGGTCGAGTGGCCACGCAATGTTTCCACCCAGCAGGTAGTAGGCCGGTGCGAAGAACGCCGCCACCAGCGACGACAGCGACGAATAGCGGAAGAAGATCGCGATGATCAGCCAGGTCGCGCCCGTGGCCAGCCCCAGCCAGGGTGCGATGCCCACCAGCACGCCGGCGGCCGTGGCCACGCCCTTGCCGCCCTGGAAACCGAAGAACACCGGGTACAGGTGGCCCAGGAAGGCCGCCAGGCCCGCCAGCGCCGCCACGCCCTCGCCCAGCCCCCACTGCGCGCCGAACTGGCGGATCAGGAACACCGGCAGCCAGCCCTTCGCCGCATCGAGCAGCAAGGTGGCCAGCGCGGCGCCCTTGTTGCCCGAACGCAGCACGTTGGTGGCGCCGGGGTTGCCGCTGCCGTAGCTGCGCGGATCGGCCATGCCGAGCGACTTGCTCACGATGACCGCAAACGACAGCGAACCGATCAGGTACGACGCCACGATGGCAAGGAGGGAAGGCAGATCGAAACTCAAGGCGGGTCTCCGGGGAACGGATTGTTGTTGTGCGCCGCCGGCCTGCATGCCCGGCGGGAAAAAGCAAACGCCGGCTATTCTGCCAGCGCGCACTGCACGGGCTTGGCGCCCAGGAGCGTCACGCACACCTGCGGATCGATGCCCACGAGGTAGCCGCGCCGCCCGCCGTTGATCGCGATCTTCGGCAGCTCGAGCACGCTCGACTCGATGTAGACCGGCATCTCGCGCCGCGTGCCGAAGGGCGAGGTGCCGCCCACCAGGTAGCCGCTGTGGCGCTGCGCCACCTCGGGCTTGCAGGGCTCGACCGACTTGGCGCCGATCTGCCGCGCGAGGTTCTTGGTCGACACCGTGCGGTTGCCGTGCATCAGCACGATCAGCGGCCTGGCGTCCTGGTCCTGCATCACCAGCGTCTTGACCACGGTGAACGGGTCGAAGCCCAGCACCTGCGCGCTGTGCTGGGCGCCGCCGTGCTCCAGGTACTCGTAGGGGTGCTCGGTGAAGGCGACCTTGTTCGCCCGCAGCAGCTGGGTGGCGGGCGTCTCGGAAACGTGGGCTTTCTTGCTCACTTGCTCACTTGTTCGGGTCAGGCGGCGGGGTCGCGGATGTCCAGGCGGATCTTGTCGATCTCGGCCAGCACCTCGGCCGACAGCGTGGTGCCGTAGGCGTCCAGGTCTTCGTCGAGCTGCGCCACCGAGGTCACGCCGATGATCGTGCTCGCCACCTGCCACTTGGTGTAGCAGAAGGCCAGCGCGAGCTGCGTGGGGCTCAGGCCGTGGTCGCGTGCGAGCTGGTTGTAGCGCCGCGCCGCGCGCAGCGCGTCGGGCTTGCCCCAGCGCTGCTTGCGCACCGACTCGTAGCTCGAGATGCGCGCGCCCTTGGGAGCGTCGGGGCCCTCGATGCCGCTCTGGTCGTACTTGCCCGTCAGCAGGCCGAAGGCCAGCGGCGAGTACGCCAGCAGCGACACGCCGAGCCGGTGCATGGTCTCGTCGAGCGCGTTCTCGTGCGCGCGGCTCACCAGGTTGTAGACGTTCTGCACCGACACCACGCGCGGCAGCCCGTGCTGCTCGGCCAGCCGCACGAACTCGTGCACGCCGTAGGGCGTCTCGTTCGACAGGCCGATGGTGCGCACCTTGCCCGCCTTCACCAGCTTGCCCAGCGCCTCGAGCTGGTCGTGGATCGGCGTCTGCGAGGTTTCCTTCTCGGGGTTGTAGTGGATGTTGCCGAACACCGGCACGTGGCGCTCGGGCCAGTGGATCTGGTACAGGTCGATCACGTCGGTCTGCAGGCGGCGCAGGCTGCCGTGGCACGAGGCCTCGATGTCGGCCGCCGTCATGCCCGTGCCTTCGCGCACCCAGGGCATGCCGCGCGAGGGGCCCGCCACCTTGGTCGCCAGCGTGATCTTCTGGCGCGTGCCGGGGTTGGCCGCAAACCAGTTCCCGATGATGGTTTCGGTCGCGCCGCAGGTTTCCTTGCTCGCCGGCACCGCGTACATCTCAGCCGTGTCGATGAAGTCGACGCCGCGCTCGAGCGAACGGTTCAATACAGCGTGGGCCGTGGGCTCGTCGACCTGCTCGCCGAAAGTCATGGTGCCGAGGCAGATCGGGGTGACGTGGAGGTCGCTCTGACCGAGTGGAATCTTTTTCATGCGCGGAATGCTAGCGCGCCCGCGCGGCAGGCGCTGCCCCGGCCCCGAGAAACCGAGCGCCGCCCTGTCCTGTGGCGGACTGCGCGCGGCGCGGCCTCTCCGTATCATCGAGCGCCATATGTACCAAGCCCTCCGCCCCTCGCGCAGCGAATTCGTGCCCGTGCGCAACCTGAACTACCACGTCCGCCTCTGGGGGCAACCGTCGAGCGAGCGCCCGCCGCTGGTGCTGGTGCATGGCTGGATGGACGTGGCGGCCTCCTGGCAGTTCGTGGTCGATGCGCTGAAGGACGACCGCTTCATCATCGCCCCCGACTGGCGCGGCTTCGGCCTCACCGACGGCGGCGGTGTCGACAACTACTGGCTGCCCGACTACCTGGCCGACCTCGAATGGCTGCTCGATCATTACGCCGGCGAGGGCGACGATGCCCGCCCGGTCGACCTCGTGGGCCACAGCATGGGCGGCAACGTCGCGATGCACTACGCGGGCGTGCGCCCGGCGCGCATCCGCCGCCTCGTCAACCTCGAAGGCTTCGGCATGCCCGCGCGCCAGCCCGCCGAGGCGCCCGCGCGCTATGGCCAGTGGATCGACGAGCTCAAGGGCCTGCACCGCGGCGAAAAGGCGCTCGCGGGCTATTCGGCGGTGGACGGCGTGGCACGCCGCCTCATGAAGACCAACCCGCGCCTCACGCAGGACAAGGCCGACTGGCTGGCCGGCCACTGGTCGGCGCCGCAGGCCCAGCCCGACGGCAGCGCGCGCTGGCAGATCCTCGGCGAGGCCGCGCACAAGATCGTCAACGCCAACATCTTCCGCGTCGACGAAACACTGGCGCTCTACGCGCGCATCACCGCGCCGACGCTGATGGTCGAGGCCTCGGACGACAGCCTGCACGGCTGGTGGAAAGCCCGCTACACGCTCGCCGAATTCCACGAGCGGCTGAAGTCCGTGCCTTCGGTGCGCATCGAGCAGCTCGACGACGCGGGCCACATGCTGCACCACGACCAGCCGCAGCGCGTGGCGCAGCTGATCGAAGACTTCCTGGCCTAGGGCCTGTTCACCCTATTTCTGGCGTCGCGAAGGTCTGCCACGGCGGGCCAATCAAGGCGCGTGACGCCGC